>CAMNFZ010000019.1 GCA_946537725.1 uncultured Methanosphaera sp. | reverse complement strand
ATATTAACTGCATCATATAAACTGTTTGAAGAAACTATTTTATTACCATTCTCTTTTTCAACCCAGCGAAAAGCCACTATATTGGAATTATTACCATGCAATATTCCTGCTTGTGATGAACTTGTCTGACTAGATAAGTCAGTATACCATTTAGTAATCTTATGAGATCCATCATCCAATAATTTCTTTAAAAACGGCATTTTATCAGAATTTAATGCTTCAATAAGTATATCATATGCTAAACCATCAATTTCTAAAAATACATAACCTTTTTTATCAATCAATTCCGGAGGTTGTATCTGTCTTTTAAGAACATACCTATAATACGTGAAATCCTCATCAATATCCATAATTAATGAGATAACCGAGTTTATAAGACCTAACAATAAAGGTATTGAAAATAGGGATATTCCTTCAATTGATACTCCAGGCAAGAATAAACTTATTAAATAAAGTATCAAACCATCAATAAGAAAAGTTCCAAAACCTAAAGTAAAAACTATGAATCTTAAAGAAATATAAGATATTAATGGCCATAATAATGCATTAACTATTGATAATAATGTTACCACTATCAATGCTGATTCAAAGTTATGTAAATTAATTCCACCAACTTTTTGTGTGATTATAAAAAATATTAATACTTCTAAAAATAAGAAGGCTAATAATTTGATTATTCTGGTAAAATTCTTTGTGAAATAATTACTCAAACAAAAGACCTCCCCAGAATATATAAAAAAAATAGATTAGGAAAAAAATTTCCTTAATATAGTTTACTTAAAATTCTATGTAATCGTATCCTTCACAGCCTTCATCAAATGCATAATGTACTGTTGTGAAGTTACTCATAAATTCTGTTACATCTTCTGTAACATCTTTTTCATCCATAACTACTTGTTTGATGAATTCTGCTACTTGTTGCATGTCATCTTCTTTAAGACCACGATGGGTTAATTCTTGTGTTCCCATTCTTATACCTGATGGGTTATCACTATTGTTTACGTCATCCCATGGAAGTAAGTTTTTATTAAGTATGATGTTGTTGTATTGTAATGTTTTTGCCATTTTGGATACGTCACCTAAGTTAGCTACATCCATTGCTACTTGGTGGGATTCTGTGAATCCTTGATCTTCACAGAGTACATTAAATCCTAATTCGTATAAGCTTTGTGCTAATGCTTTAGCATTACTTATAGTTTGTTTTGCATAGTCTTGTCCAAATTCTAGCATTTCTGCGGTAGCTATACCTAATCCTGCCATATGGTGTAAGTGATGATTACTTACTACTCCAGGGAATACGCAGTTATCTATTTTTTTATGTAAATCTTCTTTACATAATATTATTCCACCTTGTGGTCCTGGGAATGTTTTGTGTGTACTTCCTGTTACCATGTCAGCTCCATCTGCAACTGGGTCTTGGAATTGTTTACCTGCAATTAATCCTAATACGTGAGCACCATCATATATTACTCTTGCTCCAACTTCTTGAGCTACTTCTACTGCTTCTTTTACTGGTTGAGGGAATAAGAATAAACTACCACCTAAGACTATTCCTTTTGGTTCTCTTTCTCTTATTTTAGCTGCTAATTTATCCATATCTACATTCATTAATTCTGTGTCCATTGGTACTGAAGCTGTTTTAAGACCTCTGATTCCGGCTGCACTTACTCCTGCGTGACTTATATGTCCTCCTTCTGGTACATTAATACTCATTAATGTATCTCCAGGTTTTGCTATGGCAAAGAAACATGCTAAGTTTGCTACAACCCCACTTGTAGGTTGTACATTTGCATGGTCACAACCAAATAATTTTTTAGATAAATCGATAGTTATTTGTTCGATTTCATCTATATAGTCACATCCTTCATATAATCTTTCTCCAGGTAATCCTTCAGCATACCTGTGGGATAAATCTGATGCTATTGCTTCTCTTACAGCTCTACTAGTGATATTTTCACTAGCAATTAAATTTAAACTGTTTTTCATCCATTTATGATGAGTTTTGGTTAATTCTTTAATTTTTTGTGCTTGTTCTAAATTAGACATTAAGATTATTCCTCCAAATCCACATGTTAATATAAATCTAAAAAATGAGTAATGGTACTCCAATAATATATGTAATTATGTTTATTATTTATGTTATAATTAGTTTGTGTTATTTTGTTCAATGATAAAAAAAATTTTTTTGATAAAATATTATTATAAAATTAGTATTAATTTAGGAGTTTATGTTAAAGGTAAAAATGAATAAAGGGAGTTAAACCCTTTATTACTAACATAATTAATATGCTTATTTACCGAGAGCTGCTTCAATTTGTGCAAGAATTTGGTTGTTTTTGAAGTGAGCTTGATCGAGTGCACCGGTAGGACATGCTGCTACACATGTTCCACATCCTTTACATAAAGCTACGTTTACGTGGGATTTACCGTCTACGATTTCTAATGCTCCAAATGGACATAATTCTACACAAATTTCACAACCACCACAGTTATCTTCATTTACTTCAGCAATGATAGGTTCAATTTCTACTTCTCCTTGGATCATAGGAATTGCTGCTCTTGCTGCTGCTCCTGAAGCTTGTGATACTGTGTCAGGAATATCTTTAGGACCTTGTGCTACACCAGCGAGGTAAATACCGTCGGTCATTGTATCTACAGGTCTTAGTTTTGGATGTGCTTCCATGAAGAAACCATCTGCTGATTTGGATAATCCTAATGTTTGTCTGAGTGTTTCTTGTCCTTCAGGTGGTACAAGACCTACAGATAATACTACTAAGTCGTATGTAAATGCGGTTGCTTTACCGAGTAAAGTATCTTCTGCACGTACTGTGATAGTTTTATCTTCGTTTTCGATAAGTTGTGCTGCTTTACCTCTGATAAATTTAATTCCGTATTTTTCTTGTGATAATCTGTAGAACTCTTCGTATCCTTTACCGAATGCACGAATATCGATGTAGTATATTGTTACTTCGGTGTCAGGTTCGTGGTCTACACATAATTGTGCGTTTTTCATTGCGTACATACAACATACTCTGGAACAGTAAGGGTTTCCTACTTTTTCGTCACGAGAACCTACACATTGGATGAATGCAACTCTTTTTGGAGTTTCACCAGATGATGGTTGGATTACGTGACCTTGGGTAGGACCAGATGCGTTGATGTATCTTTCGATTTGTAATCCTGTGATTACGTTTTCTGCTTGATCAAAGATGTATTCTTCTTTGAGTGTTGGATCGAATGTGTCGTATCCTGTTGCTACTACAATTGTACCAATTTCTAAAGTAATTTCTTCAGGTTCTTGTTCGTGATTAATTGCACCGATTTCACATGCTTTATCACATAAGTGACAGTTGATACAGTAATCTTTATCAATTGTAGCTACGAGTGGTACAGCTTGAGGGAATGGGATGTATGCTGCTTTTACCATACCGGTTCCTTCGTCGAAGTAGTTTGGTATTTCGATTGGACATGCTTCTTGACATACTCCACAACCTGTACATGCTTCTTCATCCACATATCTTGCTTTTTTCTCTACTGTTACTGTGAAGTTACCTATGTAACCGTCTACATCTTTTACTTCTGCATATGCAATGAGTTCGATGTTTTCGTGTTTTGCTGCATCTACCATTTTAGGTGCTAAGATACACATTGAACAGTCGAGTGTTGGGAATGTTTTATCTAATTGTCCCATTCTTCCACTGATGGTTGGGTTTCTTTCAATTAAGTATGTTTTGAAACCTAAGTCACCTAAGTCAAGTGCGGTTTGAATACCTGCAATTCCTCCACCAATAACCATTGCGGTTTTTGTTACGGATACTTTTTCAGGTGTTAATGCGTTGAGTAATCTTACTTTTGCAATACCCATTCTTACTAAGTCTTTTGCTTTTTCTGTTGCACCTTCAGGATTGTCTCCGTGTACCCATGAGTCTTGTTCTCTTAAGTTTACGAATTCAAATAAGTATTTGTTTAATCCTGCTTCTTCTACACATCTACGGAATGTAGGTTCGTGTAAACGAGGTGAACATGCTGCTACTACTACTCTGTTTAAGTTTAAATCTTTAATGTCATCTTGAATAATTTTTTGTCCTGGGTCAGAACACATGTATTTGTATTCACGTGATACCACTACATCAGGGAGGGTTTCAACGTATTCAGCTACTGCTTTACAGTCTACTACTCCACCAATGTTTACTCCACAGTGGCATGTGTATACTCCTATACGTAATTCTTCATTATTTTCTGCCAAGTTAAATCACCTATTTATTAAGACTATAATCTTATATGACTTTTTTTGAGGTAAAAATCAGTTAAAAACCTTTAAGTTAAACTATTAAAAATTTAACAAATTATATCCTTTACTGCAAGATTAATGATTGTTTTTCAGTTAAAATTACAGTAGCCATGATACAAATTATATCCTATACTTTAAGATTATTAGGACTTAATATATAAACTTTTATTTTGTTCGTACAAAAACAAATTAATTTTTTATTGAAAAAAAAATATTAAAGTAAAAAATAGATAAGGCCAGTTAAAGTAAATAAAGCCAATACAGTATTAGTAAAAATCATAGAACTCATCAATTTAATATCCAAATCATAATTAATAGACAATACCAAAGCATTCATAGCAGTAGCCATACCCGCCTCAAGAACTGCAACATTAAAAGCTAATTTATTTAAACCAACAAATCCCAATATTAAATACACCACCAGAGGAGCAATAATTAAAGTAACCAAAGAAACAAATAAAGAATCCCCAATAGAATGCCTAATTTCTTTAAAATCTAAACGTAACCCCATAGTAATCATAATCAAAGGAATAGTTGCCTGACCAAGATAATTTAACATATTTTCAATCACAACACCATACTGTAAATTAAAGAAGTTAAAAACAAAAGCAAATATAACTGCCCATAATGGCACAAAAGTAAGGGACTGTTTCAAGACTTCTCTCCTATTACCACCAAAAACACCTACAAGAACCATACCAAATATTACAAAAAGTAACGTAGTTTCCAAGTCATAAAATATTGCATACAAAAATCCATCATACCCAAATACACCTATAGTAATAGGAAAACCTAAAAATCCAGTATTCATCATAGAAGATGCAATCATTATTGTCCAAGTTTTAACCTTAGAATAACCTCTTAACTTACAAAACATATAGGACAATACTATACAAACACCACTAACAATAAATGCAGTTACAGGTAAAAACAACATATCATGAGTAATATTTGCAGCAGCCAAATTAACAAAAATTAAAGAAGGCAATGTTACATCAAGAACAATTTTTGATAAAACAACACTATCTCCACTCTTAAGTACACCCTGTCTTTTAAGAGCATAACCTAATATTATCATCAATGTAGGTACTAAAATAATTTCCAAAGGACTTGTCAAAAACATCAACCTCCCAAACTAAACATTTAATAATTAAATTTACATAAAATAATTACAATATCCCTATAATCAATGGTAAAGTAATTAAACTAAGTATCGTAGTTACAAATATAACAGAACTTACCAATTCAACATCCAAATCGTAAGTTATGGCTAAAACCAATGAATTCATAGCAGTAGGCATAGCTGATTGTAAAACTGAAACTTGCAACATTAAAGAATTGAAACCACATGATACCAATATTCCATATAATATTAAAGGTGCAAGAATTAACCTAGAAAATGATATGAAAACTGTATCAAACAGATAAGATCTAACATCTTTAAAACTAATTGTTAAACCTAACGATAACATTATGAGTGGTATTGCTGAATTAGCCAGATATTCTAATGAATTTTCCAACACATAACCTAAAGGAATATTAAATATATTGAAAATTAATCCAATAATAACAGCCCATAATGGAACAAATGTAAGGCCACTCTTAATTACCTGCTTTTTATTTCCGCCAAACAATGTTGATAATATAACTCCAAAAATTACTAAGAGTATGCCAACAGCCATATCATAAAATATTCCATAAACTAAACCTTCATTACCAAATGCTCCTAAAACAATAGGGTACCCAATAAAAGCTGTGTTCATCATTGAAAGTAGTATTATAATTGTCCAAGTTTTAATCTTATTATAACCCCTAAGTTTAGAATAAATATAAGCAATAACCATACATATAAAACTAAGACCAAATGATATAATTGGCAAATAAATCATCTGACCATCAATATTAGAAGTTGCTATATTAGTAAAAATAAGGGCCGGCAAACTTATATTTAAAACTATTTTTGACAATAAGGAGCTATGCTTGGCTTCAAGAACATTAAACTTCTTTAATAGCATACCCACTATAATCATCAATGTAGGTACTAAAATAATTTCAACAGCATTTACCATTATAATTCACTATAATTAGTTTGTAAACACTTAGTATAAAAAAGTTAAAAAAAATAGGGATGGGTCAATAATATTAATCTACTAAACCATCAGTAGTTACTTTAAATACAGCTTCACCTTCAGGTAAATGAGGACTATCTACTAAACGTGCAATTCTTTTACCTGACAATCCTTTTTTAAGTAATATCCTATAAGTTGAAGCGTGACCTAATACGTGTCCCCCAACCGCTTTAGTTGGAGTTCCAAAGAATGCATCTGGTTTTGATTGAACCTGGTTTGTAATTAAAACTGCTACATTATATGTATTTGCAATTGTCTGTAATGTGTGTAAATGCTGGTTAAGTTTTTGTTGACGAGTAGCAAGTGATTCCCTTCCAACATATTCTGCTCTGAAGTGAGCCATTAATGAATCCACAATTATTAGTTTAATGTTAGCTCCACTTTGTATTAATTCATTAATTTTATCTGCCATTAACATTTGATGACTACTGTTAAATGCTCTTGCAACGTGAATATTTTTTAAAACATTTTCTATTTCCAATCCAAAAGCGTTAGCTATTTGTTCTACTCTTTCTGGTCTGAAAGTGTTTTCTGTATCAATAAATACTACTTCACCATCAAGTCCGCCTTCTTCAACTGGAAGTTGAGTGGTTACGGATAATTCGTGTGAAATTTGACTTTTACCGGAACCGAATTCACCATAAACTTCTGTAATGGATTGAGTTTCAACTCCTCCACCAATTAGTTCATCTAATCCTTTACTTCCAGTAGTGATACGTCCCACGTCTTCACGTCTTTCCATTACTTCAAATGCAGTTTCAAAGTCTATTTTTTCTGCTTTTCTTGCAGCTTCAATTACTTTTGCAGCTACACCTTCTCCAATTTCTACTTTAACACTTAATTCTTTTGGAGTTGCAGTTGCTAAACGCATCATATCTGCAAATCCTGCATCTCTTAATTTTTGTGCTGTTTTTTCTCCTACACTTGGTAAATCTTCTAATTCTGCCATGTTTTAATTCTCCTTTTATATTTTTTTGTGTGTTTTTTATAATACTATGACTAAACGTCTGACATTTAATCTTACATCTTCATTATAATCATTATATTGAGCATCAGCTACGATAGTTACTTCATGTCCTATTAAATCTTCAATTTTAGAGGACATAGAAGATTCATCTCCCGTTTGTTGGAAGACTTCAATAACTTCATCTGTGGTAGTTTGTATTAATTCTTCTGCCTGTTTTCTGAAGAATGTTGCAGTTACTGAACCGGTTTCATCTTGTAGTACTGTTTGAATTATCATAAGATAGTCTGGTTCTTCTATTTTTTCTCCACAATGATCACATATGTATCCTTCTTCACTCTGTACTATACGTTTGTTACAGTTTGGACACATTGCATATAATATTTTTTCTCCGTTGATTTCTTGAATATTACCTTTTATTTTAATGTGTTGATCATCATCTTCAATATCTTCTATCATTTTTTCAACAAAGAGCATATTTTCTATTTCATGCATTGTAGGCATTAATTCTGCTTCTTCAGGTCTTGCTTGTCTGAGGGTACTACCTCCAGATATTGATAATCTTAGTCTGTTTTCTTGTAATTGTACTACAGGATTTTCTATGATTATTGCAGCGCCTTCTGTGAATTTTATATCTGTTGCATCATCCCAAAGTGATACTTGTATTTCTCCAGTTTCATCTGCAACATATACTGCTCTTACCCTACCTTCTCTTCCATCAGTTCTTGTGAATGTGTTTATTTCGTTGATTGTTGTTACTCTTACTCTTAGTTTTGTGTTTGTTTCATTTTCTTCTAGTTGACTTATTGTTCTGTCATTGTATCTGTCTTGTTCTAATGATTCATATGATGGTAAGTTTGTTAGTTCTTCTTCTTCAGGTATTGTTATTCTGGATGATTTTCCTACACTTAGTTCCATTGTTCCTTGTCCTAGTCTTGTTCGTGCATTTTCTATTTTTAATGCGTCTCCTAGTCCTTGGTTGATGTCTGCTTTATCATCCCATAATGATGTTCGTACTACTCCTGTTTCATCTGCTAGTTCGATTGATCTTACTTGTCCTTCTGTTCCATCTACTCTTTGGAATTCTCTTATGTCATTCATTGCTAGTATTCTTCCTATGACATCTACTTCTCTTCCTTCATCTTGGTCTACGTCGAGTACATCTTTTATTTTTGTTATTTCGAAGTTGTTGATTTGTTCTAGTTTTTCTCTTAGTTCATCGTCGATGTCTGGGTTTAGTACTATTGCTGCGTTCCATCCTGTGTTGTATCTGTAGCTGTCTCCGGAATAATCATCGAATTCTATTGTTCCTCCTTCTATTTTGATGATGTCTCCTTTGTTCATTGCTATTTCTGTTTCTTTATTCCATAGGGTTACTCTTATTGATCCTGTGTCGTCTGTTACTTCTATGCTTCTTACGTGTCCTTCTGATCCGTCATTTTTTTGGAATGTTATTGTGTCATATATTTTTGTTAGTACTCCGAGTATTGTTACGTTGTCTTTTTCTGTTGCATTTCCTATTTTGAATATTTCTTGATGGTATTCTGGTAGGTCATAATCTCCTTTTACTATTCTTCCATTCCAGCTGTTTGATAAGGAGAATATTCCGTTTCGTTCTTGTGCTCTTGCTTTGATGATTTTTATGGTATCGTTTTCTTTGAGTTCTAGTGTTTCTACTAGTGATGTGTCATTGTTCCATAGTGTGAATTCCATGTTTCCTGTTGCATCCATAACATCTATTGTTATGATTTTTAGGGTTCTGTCGTCTTTTTTTATTTCTCGTAATGTGGCTATTTTAGTTATTCTTACTATGACATTGTATTCTCCGTCTACTGTGATGTCTCCGAGGTTTGTTATTGTTTGTTCGAATTTTGGAAGGTCTGGATCTACTTCTTCTGGCATTACTTGTATTGAGGAATTGTTTCTCATTTGTACTTCTAAATCGCCTGTGTATCCTTTTCTTACTTCGAGGTTGTTGATTTTTACTATGTCTCCTTCGTTTATTCTGGACATGTATTTCATGTTGTCGGTCCACATTACGACTCTTATTTTACCTGTTGTGTCTTCGACTGTGAGATTTGCTACTTTTCCTTCTCGTCCTTTTTTGGTTGTGAATGTTTTTATGTTGGAGATTGATAACAATCTTCCTTGGATACTTATGTTTCCGTTTCCTTCAACTAATGAAGAGATTTTTTGTACTTGGTTGGTGTGAGTTTGTTGAATATTTTCTCTACCTGCATATTTTTCGACGGCCATGTTAACTACTTGTTCTTCAGTGATGAATGGTGAGTCACTGTTTTCTATTGTTATTTCTTCAATATCTTTTAAAAAGTCTTTATATTCAACTTTATCTTTAACTTCTTGATATCTTTCTTTGTAATATTCTTCATTTTCTGAAGTCATATTATCATATCTCCTACGTGGGTTTTTACAATAATTTATTTAATAATCATTTATTGATTATTTGATAAGAAATTTATGAAAATTATATTTTTTCATATATATTTACTTGTGTATGATTAGATTTTTGTAAACCATATATAAAGGTTTTTATGGTAGCATTTGATAAGTAATTTTTTTTAAAATTTTTCCATAATTTTTTTGTTTTTTTATATTAATTAATAATTTTTGCTAGTTTTTATAAAAATAATGTTATTTTAGAATAAAAATTATTATATAATATGTTGTATTAATTATTATACATTATGTAATACTTAAATGTTTGTGTATTATATATAAATAAAATGTTCACCGTTAAGAACATCTTATAATATTATAGTGAATGCTTCATTAGTTGAGATTATATCATATATATGATTTAGGATTATTATCCCAATCAAAACATTTATATAACATTGTTAATTAATAATATAATTGTAAGAAAAAATAACAATGTTACAAAAACAATATTCACAAAAATTAAATTAACAAAACAAAGACAATAATCACCACCCCAAATAACAATTAACATAATATAACCTAAAAACATTAAACACCCCAAAAAATAAAATAATGGAATTACTCCCACCATTATTTTATAAAAATCACTTATTTTAAACAAAATATTCTACTTTAAAAAATAAAATTAATAAAAAAAACCCCCTAAAAAATAGACAATAATAATAATCAAAATTACCAAAAATATATATAAAGTGGAATTATCTTTCAACAAAGATTAAAATATCATATATCTATTAAAAAAAAATCACTTTAAAAAAAAAGAATATTATGAAAAAACGGGAGGTAAAAAAAACTATGTCAATGACAATAGCTGAAAAAATATTAGCAAAAGCTTCAGGAAAAGAAAAAGTAGAAGCTGGAGAAATAGTAATGGCAGACATAGACATTGCTATGGTACACGACCTAACAGGACCACTAACACTCCAAGCACTAGAACAAATAAACACCGACAAAGTATGGGATCCAGAAAAAATAGTCATCCCATTTGACCACCAAGTACCTGCAGACACATTAGATGCAGCAAAAAACCACCAAATTTTAAGAGAATTTGTAAAAGAACAAGGAATAACTAATTTTTACGATGTATACGAAGGAGTATGCCACCAAGTAGTGCCAGAAAAAGGACACGCACTACCAGGAACAGTAATTGTAGGAAGTGACTCACACACATGTACAAATGGAGCATTAGGAGCATTTTCAACAGGTATCGGTTCAACAGATATGGCAATGGTATTTGCAACAGGACAATTATGGTTCAAAGTACCTGAAACAAACAGATTCAACATAACCGGTAAATTACAAGAAAACGTAACAAGTAAAGATGTAATCCTAAACATAATTGGACAAGTAGGACAAGACGGATCCACCTACAAATCATGCGAATACGCAGGAGAAACCATTCAAGAAATGGAAATGTCAGACCGTATGGTACTAAGTAACATGGCAATAGAAATGGGTGGAAAAACCGGTATCGTAGAACCAGATAAAATAACAGACGAATACCTTAAAAATAGAACAAACAAAACATACACAAAATTCACAACAGACTTAGATGCACCAAGCTTAAACACAATCGACATAGATGTAAGCGATTTAGAACCACAAGTAGCATGTCCAAGTCACGTAGACAATGTAAAACCTGCAAGTGAAGTAGAAGACGTGGAAATCGACCAAGTATTCATTGGATCATGTACCAATGGAAGATTAAAAGATCTAAGACAAGCAGCAAAAGTACTTAAAGGCAACAAAATTAAAGAAGGTGTAAGAACATTAGTCATACCAGCATCAAGAACAATATACCAACAAGCACTAAAAGAAGGCTTAATGGACATATTCGTAGAAGCAGGAGCACTAGTATGTAACCCATGCTGTGGACCATGTCTTGGTGGACACATAGGACTAATAGGTGACGGAGAAGTAAGTCTTTCAACATCAAACAGAAACTTCAAAGGAAGACAAGGAAGTCCAGAAGGAAAAGTATACCTAAGTTCACCTATAGTTGCAGCAGAAAGTGCAATAACCGGACACATCACATCACCTGAAAACAAATAATAATATAGGAGGTTAAAAGTTATGGAAAAAATAATTGAAGGAAGAGCCCTAAAATTAGGAGATGACATAGACACAGACAGTATTCTTCCAGGAAGATACTTAACCCTAAGCAAACCAGAAGATTTAGGAAAACACGTTATGGAAGGATACGACCTACATTACAAAGACAAAATACAAGAAGGTGACCTAATAGTAGCTGGAGCAAACTTTGGATGTGGATCAAGTCGTGAACACGCACCAATAGCACTTAAAGCAGCAGGAATTAAAGCAGTAGTAGCAAAATCATTTGCAAGAATATTCTACCGTAACGCTACAAACATAGGATTACCATTAGTAGAAGCACCAAACGGACCAGATGAAATAGAAGAAGAAGACATACTCAAAATAGACCTTGAAGAAGGAACCCTAAAAAACAAAACCCAAGACAAAGATTATGACTTCACAAAACTTCCAGAATTCATGTTCGAAATTGTGGAAAACGGTGGATTAATAGAATACTTAAACAAAACAAGATTTGACTAAGAGGCTTAAACAATGTATAACATAGCAGTAATTCCGGGAGACGGAATAGGAGAAGAAGTAGTTAAAGCAACAACAACAGTCCTTGACAAACTAGACATTGAATTTAACTACACCCATGCAATAGCTGGAGACAAATGCAAAGAAGAAACAGGAGTACCACTACCTGAAGAAACCATTAAAATTGCAAAAGAATCAGATGCGGTGCTATTTGGAGCTGCAGGAGAAACAGCTGCAGATGTAATAGTAAGACTAAGACATGAACTTAGTACCTTCGTAAATTTAAGACCAGTAAAATCATTACAACCAGAAAAATATGGAAACATAGACTTCATGATTGTAAGAGAAAACACTGAAGACCTATACATAGGAGACGAAGAAGAAACTCCTGAAGGTGCTATTGCAAGAAAAAAAATAACCAAAGCAGCATCAGACAAAATTTCCGAATACGCATTCCAATATGCTAAAGACACCGGAAGAAAAAAAGTTACCGCAGTACATAAAGCAAACGTTCTTAAAATCTCTGATGGATTATTTAAAAAATGTTTCTATGAAGTAGCAGAAAAATATCCTGAAATAGAATCAAACGATTTTTATGTGGATGCAACAGCAATGTACCTAATTACAAATCCATTAGACTTTGAAGTAATTGTAACAAGCAACCTTTATGGAGATATTTTATCCGATGAAGGAGCAGGTCTTGTTGGTGGTCTTGGAATGATACCATCCGCAAACATTGGGGATGAAAATGGTTTATTTGAACCGGTTCATGGTTCTGCACCAGATATTGCTGGACAAGGTATTGCAAACCCTGTTGCAACAATATTATCAGCATGTATGATGTTGGATTATCTTGGAGAATCTGAATCAGCACGTAAGATTGAAAAAATAATAGTGGACGTTATTCAGGAAGGTAAAACTGTTACTCCAGACCTTGGTGGAACAGCTTCAACCCAGGAAATGGCAGAATACATTGCAAGTAAAATATAATCTAAAAAAAGATGATAATATTATATTAATTTAAGAAAAAATAAATAAACAATAATACATAACGGAGAAAAAAACATGGCTAAAAACGGAGAAAAATCATTCATTGAAAAAATTAGTAATTTAAACACAACACAATTAGTAGCATTATTCATAATATTCATTATGGTTGTCAGCTCAGTATCAGCATTTGTATTATACTTAATTTAAGATAAATCCAAATAATGTATTATTAATTAATGGAGAATAGATATTATGATAAAAATAGGAGCAGTAGTAGCAGAATTCAATTTTGATATTACAAGTATGATGTTAGAATTAGCAAAGGAACATGCAAAATTTTTAGATGCTGAAATAACAGAAATTATAGCAGTTCCTGGTGTATATGATATGCCTATTGCAATCAAAAAGTTATTAGATGATGGAAATGTTGATGCAGTAATCACATTAGGTGCAGTAATAGAAGGAGATACAGACCACGACGAAATTGTTGTTCAACATGCTGCAAGAAAAATTACTGACTTATCCCTAGAATATAATAAACCTGTAACATTAGGTATATCAGGTCCAGGAATGACAAGACTTGAAGCTCATCAACGTGTAGAATACGGAAAACGTGCCGTTGAAGCTGCAGTAAAACTTGTTAAAAGGTTAGCATAATTTAATCCCCCTTTTCTAATATTCTTTTTTAGTAATATAAACAAAGGAAAAATGAAAATATGGAAATTTTAACACCTGAAGAATTAAAAGAAAAGTATAATGATCCATGGATATCTCCATATCATGAAATTCTAACAGTAACTGATAATGATGAAGAAGAAATCGAACTTATAGAGTACCATCCTTGTCCTATAGGTTCTGATTGGATGATAACACAATATAAACAAACCAGTCCACTCATTACTGATGCTAAACGTGACGGAAATAAACATACGTATTATGTTAAAAAAGGAAAAACAGAATTAAATCTTAAACCTAGTTATCAGGCAGCAGGAATAAAAGAGGCAAGTATTGATGAAGATGAAATAAAAATAGTTCATGCAGGACTTGCTGGTGCTGGAGTTGGTGCAGCATATTGTCGTGGAAAAGCTAAAGGAGTAAAAAGAATTGAATTGCTAGAAAAAGGTGGAGGATCTAAAGTTGGAAGTGCTGCAATTATAACACCTAAACTTAAGAAGGTCATAATTGGATTAGATGATACAGATATTCCAACCGAAGGTGCAACTTGGACATTAGCAAACAATATTGCTTATGAAATTCAAGAAGAAAAGGGTTATAGATACCTTGAACATATCACCTGTCAATTATATCCGAATAATCCTAACAAGACAAAAAATTGTGTTTCAATAATTTTAGTATTTGCTGTTAAAGAAGATGAAAAAGAAGATTTAATCTCAAGTGTTAAATCTAAACTTAAAGAAAAAACATTATCCGAAAGTACTGCATTTGTAGTTTATGAAAAATTAGAAGTTCCACAAGCTGTACAGCAATATGGTTTAGAAGCTAAAAAGTCAATGAAATACTTTGATGAAGCTGAACGTATTGCCAAAGAAAATGGCATACGCATAGAATATGTTACAGGAAAAGGTGGACTTATCGGAGCACTTGCAGCAGTAGGATTATATAATAATCCTGAAGAATATGCTAAAGTCTATTATGAAGAATAGACTCAAATATATACTTTTTTTTAATAATTAGAGTTTTTTTGCCAACCTACTATGGCGCATTGTCCCATTGATACACTACCATCACCGGCACATGTTTGTTCGTGTTGTACAAATGTATATCCTTCTTGTTCTACATATGTTTTAACTACGTTTGATATGAATTCATTATAGAATACTCCTCCAGTTACTCCTACTACTTTTGTATTGTAAGATTTTGCTGTTATTACTGCTATTTGTGCTAATTTTTCTGCAAGAGCTCTTTGACATGCACATGCTATTTCTTCTATCATCACTCCACTATTAATTAAGTCAAGTACGTCTATTAATAGGGCGCTTGTATCTATTACTGCTCTGTCATCAACTATTTTTGATTCAAGATATATGTCCAGTAGATCAAATCCTTTTTTAGCTGTTGATTCTAGTTTCATTGAGCATTCTCCTTCATATCCCCTGTTACGGCTTATTCCTAGTAGTACGCTTATGCTGTCCAGTACTCTTCCCATACTACTGGTGTATGCTGTGTTGAAGTTGTTTTCTAATTGTTTTAGTGTTATGTCAACTTCTTTTTCTCCATATTTGAAGTAAGATGCATAGTTTGTTTTCATGAGTGTTCTCAATTCTTCTGTGTCCATTGCTCCATATAATATTCCCATTGCCATTCTTATTGGGTATTTTGTACTTAAGTCTCCGCCGGGCATTGGTTGTAATTCTAGTCCGCCATGGTTTTTGTAGTGTCCTGTATTGTTTAGATATAATACTTCTCCACCCCATATGTTTCCGTCTTCTCCATATCCTACTCCGTCAGCTGCTATTACTACCATTTCATCTAGTTTGTGTTCTGCCATTAGGCTTGCTGCATGTGCATGGTGGTGTTGAACTTGTATCATTTCTGCTTCATATTCTTGGGATAATTCTTTTGCTAGTTTTGTTGTGTTGAATTCTGGGTGCATATCTGCCACTATATAATCTAGGTTATTGCATCTTGTTAGTTTAAGCAGGTGTTTTATGGCATCTTCCATGAATTCTAGTGTTTGGAATTTTGATGTGTTTCCTATGTGTTGTGATGGATAGCATTTGCCTTCTTTAAGTATTGAGAAGGTTACATCTAATTCGGGTCCTACTGCGAGTATATTGTCTTTTTTGTTTATTTGTGAGAAATCGAATGGTTTTGGCACGTATCCTCTTGATCTTCTTATGAAGCCTGGTAATCCGTTTCTGAAACGTATTACACTGTCATCACAACGATTTAGTATTGTTCTGTTATGTAGTAAGTAGTAATCGGCTATGCCTTCTAATTTGTCAACTATTTCTTTATTGTTTATTAACATTGGGTTTCCGGGCATGTTTGCTGATGTCATTACGTAGGCTGGTTCTAGTGTGTATTTAAATAGTAAATGATGTAATCCTGTGTATGGTAACATTACTCCCTGATTGTGTAGTCCTGGTGATAATTTTTTTGATAGGGAGTAGTCTTCTGATTTGTTTAGAACTACTATTGGTCTTGCTACTGATTCTAATATGTTTTTTTCTTCTTCGGTATAATCAACAAAGAGGTTGGCTGTTTGAATATCAGGGGTCATGCATGCAAATGGTTGTGTGTATCTTCCGAGTCTTTCTCTTAATTTTTCTATTGCATCATCTGTTGAGGTTTTGCATACAAGGTGTGTTCCGCCTATTCCTTTTATTGCCAGTATTTTTCCTTCATCGATTAGTTGACTGGCTTCTCGTATTGGGTCTTTTGATGGTATTTCTCCATCTTTATATAGGTATACTTGTGGTCCGCAGTCTGGGCAGCATGTTGCTTCTGCATGGTATCGTCTGTTTAATGGGTCTGTGTATTCTTTATCACAGAATGAGCATAATGGAAAATCGTTCATTGTTGTGTTTTTTCTATCATAAGGTACTTCGTCTATTAATGTGAAACGTGGGCCACAGTTTGTGCATGCGGTGAATGGATAGTAATAGTGTTGATCTTCTGTGTTAAGTATTTCTTCTAGGCATTCGTCACATATACTCATATCTGGTGGTATTACTGCGGAACCTGATATTTTGTTACTGCTTTCGATGATTGTGAAATCGGTGTATTTGTTTTGTTCTGTTACTTCTCCTTTGATTTCTAATTTGATATCATTGATTTCTGAACGTACTGGTTTATGTTCTTGTAGTTCATCTACGAATAGGTTTATGTCATCGTATGTTCCCTGTATTTCTATTTCTACTATGTTTCCCATGTTACGTACGTATCCGTTTAGGTTCATTACTTTTGCTAGCCTGTATACTGTTGGCCTGAAACCTACTCCTTGAACTATTCCATCTACTAATAAGTATGCAGTATATTCTTTCATTGATATCCCATTAAATTTTTTTTTAATGTATTAGTTTATCTTTTTTCAAATATTAATATGGATAGGTTTAAATATAATTGGGTACTATGAAAAAATATATGAATTATTATGATTAATATGAGGGGATGTTATGCGAGATATTTTGAAAAAGTTAATTGATGGCGAAATTGGTATTGAAGAGGCTGAAAGTGAGTTAAAGGTTATGCAGGTGCAGGAAATTGGGGATAATATTAAGTTTGATTCTACTCGAGAAAATAGGGTGGGTGTTCCTGAAGCTGTTTATTCTCAGGGAAAAAGTGATGAAGATTTGTTGAGAATAATAAATAATATTGACTTTATAGACAATTTAATTATAACTAGATTACCCCATGATAGATTTAATTCATTGAAAGATAAAATTAATGAGAAGGTTCTAGAAAAATCAACATATTATAAAAATGCATCTATATTAACCATTAATAAAAAATGTCCTCAAAAATCTAAAGGTAAAGTAGGCATAATAACTGCCGGAACAGCAGATGTACCAATCGCAGAAGAATCTCGAATAACACTAGAACAGGCAGGATATACTGTTGTAACAACATATGATGTAGGAGTAGCAGGAATACACAGATTACTCGACAAAATAACATATTTAATGAAAGAAAAAGTAGATGTAATAATAACACTTGCCGGAATGGAAGGAGCATTACCCTCAGTTGTTGCAGGCATTGTAGACATGCCCGTAATAGCAGTTCCAACATCAACAGGATATGGAGTAGGAGAAAAAGGATTCACAGCACTATTTGCAATGCTACAATCATGTGCACCAGGTATTGCAACAATGAACATAGATAACGGATATGGTGCAGCAGTATACGCAATAACAATACTAAAACAAATAGAAAAAAGAGTAGAAGAAGGCTATTAAAAGGAGAAGAAAATATGATAATAGAATTAATATTTATCATACTACTAATTGCTGTAGCATCAATAATTATGAATTTCATACTAGACATTGGAAGTACAATACTAAAAATTGCAGCTCATTTCATAGCAGGATGGATACTGTTAAGTATAATTAACA
The DNA here is from genome assembly GCA_946537725.1 of uncultured Methanosphaera sp. Classification (GTDB taxonomy): domain Archaea; phylum Methanobacteriota; class Methanobacteria; order Methanobacteriales; family Methanobacteriaceae; genus Methanosphaera. Next base: position 4,621 of record CAMNFZ010000019.1, on the reverse strand, counting down.
TCCTACCTGGAATCCACATACCTATAAACATAATTACAGTTGCAATATCCGGATTTGGAGGAGTAGTCGGTACAGTACTTCTAGCAATACTCTATTTAATTTTCTAAATCCCCCTATTTTTTTAATTGATTTAAAATATCTTCTATACCATAATTAAAACCTTTTTCATCAAGAACTTTATCAGCAGCACAGCCAAGAATAAATGATGCAATGTAAGCTGCTTCAAATGGATTGTGTTTAGTTGCAAGTGCAACTGTTAAACCTGCAAGCAAGTCACCAGTACCTCCAATAGTCATACCCTGATTACCTGTTTTATTTAATTTATAATCATCAACACAAGTTATAACATCAACAACATCTTTTAAAAGAATAGTTACACCATATTCTTGTGATAATTCAGACAACAATCCAATTTTATCCTCCAATTTTTTCGGAACATCCACTCCGAATAATTTATTAAATTCTTGTCTATGAGGAGTTACTATAATGTTTTCATTTAATAAATCCTTAGAAACAAGTTTTAATGCATCTGCATCAATAACAAATGGTTTTTTAATTGATGAAACAATTTCATTAAATAAATCAGAAGTTTCATCTTCCACACCACTTCCTGAACCAATTAGTATTGCATCCACTTTATCTGATAATTCTTTTATTGTGTCAAAAGCATCCATGGTCAATATTTTACCTTCAACACCTCTTACTATGAATTCAGGATTATACTGTTTAATTATATTTGCTGAATTTTCTGGTGCTACAATATACACTAAATCAACCAGTTGTGTTAAACAAGCATTTGCCGCAAAGACTACTGCACCAATATAATCAGGATTAGATCCAACAATCAGTACAGAACCATTCTGTCCCTTATGAGAATCAGTTTTAGGCTTTTTAAGTTTTAATAAATCTCCCTGTCCAACATATTCTTCAGATACTTTTGGAATTCCAATATCAAGAACGTTTATTTCACCAACATAAGTTTTTTGTGCCTTAAGCAGGCCGGTCTTCATCTTATGTAAAGTTAAAGTCGTATGTGCTACCACTGTTTTATCTGCCACCTGCCCATTTTCTGGGTTCAATCCAGATGGAACATCAACTGAAACTACTATTGCAGGTGAATAATTAATTGTATCAACTGCACCAGATATTGGTTGTCTTAGTTTTCCATTAACACCAGTACCTAGTATAGCATCAACTATTATATCCGAATTATCTGGTTGTATCTGTGTAGAATCGGTTATGATTGATAATTTAAGGTTTTTATCTGTTTGTGCTATTATCTTGATTGATTCATAATTTATTTTTGAATCATCATTTTTAATGTTTTCTGGTTTAGACAGTAGGAATAAACGTACTTTATAACCATGATTTAATAGGTGTCGTGCTATAACAAAACCATCACCACCATTTCCACCAGTACCAGCATATATTGATACTTTTTTCTTTTCAGGAAAGTTGTTTATTATATAATCTGCTATTTTAGATCCTGCGTTTTCCATTAGTACCAATGTTGGTATATGATTATACTGTGTGTTTTTATCTGTTGCCTTCATTTCTAATGGTGTCAGTACGTCTTTCACTTTTACCACCCAAAAAATTTTTATTCAATTAAATTTATTTTATATTTACCTAAGTTTCCACCATAGTTACCTGCAGATATTTTTATTACATCAGGAACTGATTTAATAGCTTTTATTGCAGCTTGTGTTGCCTCTTTTATACTTTCCTCAGATAGTCCATCAAATACTATTTCATATATTCCGTTTACTTCTTCAGGTAATTTTGTAGTTTCTACTGTGTCCTTAAGTGTTGGACAGTATTCCTCATTTGTTGTTGCATGCATGAACTTATATTTTTTAGAACCTACTTTTGAACCTGAAGCCACAATACCTCCAGGGAATGGAGTTATTACACCAGGTACTTCTTTTATTGCATTTACTGCTGCTTCTGCTGCTGTTAATGCTGATGCCTGAGTTCGTGCCATTATAAACAAGTTACCTCCTGCCACAGCATCCACTATTCCGAAATTTTCTTCTATTAAAAAGTCACCAGACATTACAGGTATTTTATACATTTCTTTGCCATATACTTCTACTTTCTCTTGGTATCCATCTGCAAAGAATGCTAATTTAAATCCTAGATTTGTTTGTTTTTCACTATCTGGTAACAAGTTGAATACTGCAGTTGTTGCTGCAGTTAGTACGGCCTGTCCTATTCTTTCCAGTAATTGTTCTTCTACTTTTTCAGTTTTATTTTGACATATGATAATAGAATATCCTGGTCTTCCATCAGGAGTTTTTTCTGGTGGAACATACTGGTCAATTCCTGCTTCTGCAGGACATCCTATAAATGATGTTGCAAATCCTGTTGCTTCAGTTGCTGCAATTTTTGCTAAATTTTTGGTTGCAGCTGTAATTAGTAAATGTGATGCTTTTGTATTAAATGCTTCTGCATATGTATCTTCAATAATTAATGAATTCATAAATATAATTTCTCCTAAAAAATAATTAAAAAAAAGAGTTTGTGAGCATTAAAGAATCATACTTGATCTAATGCTCCTGCTCCAAAGAATGGTATTAATATTACACCCAGTACCAATACCATCCATAATGATATCATACGTTCTATTAGTGTTGCTGCAGTACTTATGGAAGCTGATATTCCAGCCATTGAGTATAATAATATCATAACACCATCAATTGAACCTAAACCTCCAGGTAGTAATGGTATAACACCTATTAATGATGAAACCAGGAATACAGCTGCTATCATTCCAAGAGATACGTTAACTCCAAAAGCTTGGAATACTATGAATACTCTTAGCAGTTCTAAAAACCATACAAGGAATGATATAAGAGATGCTATTAGCAATAATCGTTTATCCTTTAACAAGTATTTTAAATTACTTTGAAAACCAACTAATGATGTTAGAACCGTTTCCTCATATTTATCTACTTTGTTGGTGAAACGTTTTATTAATCTGAATACCCATTTAACAGTATTTATTGCTATTGTTTCATTAAAGCATAATAGAATAATAAATGCTAAAGCAAGAACGAACAATACTAATGAAATCAGTAACAGTAAGAATAATGTGGCACCCAAATTGAAATATGACATAAGATAAGCTATAGCAAATATTGCGAGAACCATGAATGGAACTGTGTCAAAAATCTTATCTCCCATAACGGATGCAAAGGTTGTTTTAAAATCTTCATTTGACTGTTTACTCAGAATATATGCTCTAACAGGTTCTCCACCACTACGTCCACTAGGTGTTAAATCATTTATTGCAAGTCCGATAATTGTCATTGCAAACAATGATACCTGACCGTGAGGTATATCTAATGATTTACAGATGATACTCCATCTTGTATTCCATAAAATTAAAATAATAAATTGTACAATTACAGCTAATATTACATAATAAATATTAGCAGTTTTTAAGGCCGAAATTATCTGATCAGGACCAATAATCAATACCATTACAGCTAAAATCAGAATCCCTACTGCTAATAATATTCCAACTTTTTTATAATCCATAATACCATCCAACATTATAAGAAAATATTACTTGTATATATTTATACAGAAACTATTTAATATAATTAAGAATAATTATCAAAATTTTGACATAATTATATTGCAGTATTAATATTCCCAACAAAAAACAATAGAAAATGAAAAAATAATAAAATAAAAAAAAATAGGATATGCATCTTCTTTCATTATATTGTTAAATTAATTAAACTGTATATTTTCGTAAAAAAAATGTGTGAAATAACTTTTTGCATCATGAAGATTAAGTTTTGTATGCTTTGTAATTGCTATCCAGTAAAAAAATATTATTAAATATTGGATAATATAATATGATTATTATACGAGGATGAATTAATATGATTAATGTTATTATTGTTGGTGGTGGTAGGGTTGGTTTACATTTAATTGATGAATTAAAAAAGCGTCACAACTATAATATCACTGTTGTAGATAATCATAAGGAAAATATTAAAACAGTAGAGAAAAAATATGATGATGTTACTATTGTTCTAGGTGATGCTACCGATAGAGAAAATTTAATTAAAGCCGGCATAGAAGATGCGGATATTCTTGTCGTTGCAACAAGTATTGATGAGGTTAATTTGTTAGTTGGAATTATTGCCCAGGATTATGATTTAGATAAAGTTATTGCCCGTACAACAAATCCTTCCCATATAAAGATGTTTAAAAAGTTAGGGTTGAATGAAGTGGTTAGTCCTGAACTTGCTGCTTGTAGTGATATTGAAAAGAAAATTGTTCCTCAGAACATTTCAGAAATTGCTGTTACTGGTAAGGGTGATTATGAATTAATAGATGTTGTTGTGAAATCGGGTAAGGTTGTTGGTAAAACTATTGGTGATATCAGTCCCAGTAAGGATTTTATAGTTGTATTATGTCAGAAAAATGATAAAACTCTTATTGCTCAGAACGATATTGTCTTAGAAAAAGAGGATGTTGTTAGTATTCTTGTTAAAACGAATGCTATTAAGAAAACTAAGAAATATTTTACAAAAACAGGAATTTTACCATTGAGTACTTGACAAAATTATTTTTGATAGAAAAAAAAGTATTACTCCCATGG
>CAMNFZ010000018.1 GCA_946537725.1 uncultured Methanosphaera sp. | reverse complement strand
CAAAAACCAACAACGGACACACAATAATCAACACACACATCCCAGAAACAACACACATAGCAGTGATTAAAGAATGGAATGATAATTATAATGCTGATGGTTTAAGACCTAATAGTGTAACTGTGCACTTATTAGCAGATGGTGATATTGTAGAAGAAGTTATGTTAAATTCTGGAAACAACTGGAGACATGATTTCTTGAATTTAGCCGCATATGCTAATGGTAATAAGATCAATTATACTGTTCAAGAAGAAGATGTGACTTATTATAATACCACAATATCTGAACTAAATGGCGAATTTATTATAAAAAATAGTCATATACCTTCTGTTAAAGATGTTTCAGTGATTAAAGTATGGGCAGATCATGATAATGAACATAATACAAGACCTGATTCAATCTTAATTCAGTTATATGCTGATGGAGAAAAATATGGAGATTATGTGAGCATTACTGCAAGTGACAATTGGAGGTACACTTTTACTAATTTACCAGCAATGTTTAATGGTAAAGACATAACATATTTCGCTGAAGAAATTGATGTTCCTGAAGAATATATTACTAATATAGAACATACTGGTGAGAATGAAATAACCATAACAAACATCTTTGATCCAGAACATACCCAAGTTGAAGTAATAAAAGAATGGAATGACAATAATAATGCAGATGGTCTTAGACCTAGTTCTGTTGAAATTCAATTGTATGCTGATGGTGTAAAAGAAGGAGATCCTATAACTTTAAGTTCAGAAAATTATTGGAGATATGAATTTAATAATTTACTTAAGCATAATGAGAATGATCAAGAAATTAAGTACACTGTTGAGGAAGTAGGTTCAACTGAAGGTTATACTAGTAGTATTGTAACAATAATGAAAAATGAATATCTTATTGTGAATACTCATGTTCCTGAAAAAATTAATATTACCATTAATAAAGTATGGGAAGATAATAATAATCAAGATGGTATACGTCCTTCAAGTGTAAGCTTTGAATTACTTGCTAATGGTGAAGAGTATGGTGTTGCTGAATTATCTGAAGAAAATGGTTGGAGTTATACATTCACTAATTTAACTAAAAAGTATAATGGTGAAGACATAGTGTATAATATTTATGAGATAGGTGAAATTGATGGTTATACCGAAACTATTGATGGTTTTACCATAACTAATGTACATATTCCTGAAACTACTCAAGTTGAAGCTATTAAAGTATGGGATGATGACAACAACCGTGATGGTATAAGACCAGCTACAGTAACAATAGATTTATACAAAAACGGAAAATTGAACCAAACCACCACACTAAGCTCACAAGTAAGGTGGAGACACACATTCGCCAACCTAGACAAATACGAAAATGGAAAAGCAATAACATACACCATAAGTGAAAGAAGCATACCTGGTTACACAACCACAACAACAAACAACAGCAACGAATTCATAATCACAAACAAACACACACCAGAAACAACCAACATAACCGTAAACAAAGTATGGGAAGACAACAACAACCAAGACGGAATAAGACCAACCAGCATAGTAATAGACCTCAGGAAAAATGGGGCAAAATTACAGGAAATTATATTATCCGAAGAAAACGATTGGACACAAACAATAACCAACCTACCAAAATACCAAAACGGACAACCAATCAACTACACAACATACGAAGAAACATTACCAACCGGATACACAAAAACCAACAACGGACACACAATAATCAACACACACATCCCAGAAAAAACACAAATAGAAGCTATTAAAGTATGGGATGATGACAACAACCGTGATGGAGTAAGACCAACATCTGTGACTGTTAACTTATATAAAAATGGTGTAATAAACAATACTGCAATCTTAAGTCAATCAGTAAGGTGGAGACACACTTTTGCTAACTTAGACAAATATGAAAACGGTGAATTAATAGAATATACTGTTACTGAAAATCCTATTGATAAGTACAGTACTAGTATTCGTAATGTATCCACTGAGTTCATTATTACAAACACACACATTCCAGAAACAACCAACATAACCGTAAACAAAGTATGGGAAGACAACAACAACCAAGACGGAATAAGACCAACCAGCATAGTAATAGACCTCAGGAAAAATGGGGCAAAATTACAGGAAATTATATTATCCGAAGAAAACGATTGGACACAAACAATAACCAACCTACCAAAATACCAAAACGGACAACCAATCAACTACACAACATACGAAGAAACATTACCAACCGGATACACAAAAACCAACAACGGACACACAATAATCAACACACACATCCCAGAAAAAACACAAATAGAAGCTATTAAAGTATGGGATGATGACAACAACCGTGATGGTATAAGACCAGCTACAGTAACAATAGATTTATACAAAAACGGAAAATTGAACCAAACCACCACACTAAGCTCACAAGTAAGGTGGAGACACACATTCGCCAACCTAGACAAATACGAAAATGGAAAAGCAATAACATACACCATAAGTGAAAGAAGCATACCTGGTTACACAACCACAACAACAAACAACAGCAACGAATTCATAATCACAAACAAACACACACCAGAAACAACCAACATAACCGTAAACAAAGTATGGGAAGACAACAACAACCAAGACGGAATAAGACCAACCAGCATAGTAATAGACCTCAGGAAAAATGGGGCAAAATTACAGGAAATTATATTATCCGAAGAAAACGATTGGACACAAACAATAACCAACCTACCAAAATACCAAAACGGACAACCAATCAACTACACAACATACGAAGAAACATTACCAACCGGATACACAAAAACCAACAACGGACACACAATAATCAACACACATACTCCTGAAAGTATTGAAGTAATAGTAATTGTTGAATGGGACGATCTTGATAATATTGATAAAATCAGACCAGATAATGTGACAATTATATTATATAAAGATGGTGAGCCAGTAGAAAATATTACAGTCAGCCCTAATGAGAATTGGAGAAATGTATTTGAAGATTTACCAAAATATGAAGATGGTAAACTAATCAATTACACAGCAGATGAAATATTACCTGATGGTTATACCAGAACAATTGATATAAATGAAAATAAAATTATCATAACAAATATTCACAGACCTGAAAAAATAAATCTTACCGTGAAAAAAGTTTGGGAAGACAATGATAACCAGGATAATTTAAGACCAGATCTTATTACCATACAATTATTAGCTGATGGAGAAGTATACTCTACTGTTACAGTAAGAGCAGCTGATAGTTGGGAATATCCATTTGTAAACCTTCCTAAATCCAGACAAGGTGAGGATATAGTATATACTATTAGAGAAGTAGGTAGTGTAAATAATTATACTACTAGTATTGATGGTTATGTGATAACTAATAAACATAATCCTGAAACTGTTGATGTGAAAGTTAATGTTGAATGGGATGATTTAAATGATACTGATAAAATCAGACCAGAAAACGTAACAATCATACTATACAAAGATGATGAACCTATCAAGAATGTAACCATTACACCAGACGATGACTGGAAAACCGTATTTGAAAACTTACCAAAATATGATGAAGATGGTACAAAAATCAATTACACAGCAGATGAAATCCTACCAAACGGATACAACAAAACCATAGAAATAACTGACTATGAAATAAACATAACAAACATCCACAGACCAGAACCTGTAAACATTACTGTAAATGTTATTTGGGATGATCTAGATGATGTTGACAAAATCAGACCAGAAAACGTAACAATCATACTATACGAAAACGATAAACCTATCAAGAATGTAACCATTACACCAGACGATGACTGGAAAACCGTATTTGAAAACTTACCAAAATATGATGAAGATGGTACAAAAATCAATTACACAGCAGATGAAATCCTACCAAACGGATACAACAAAACCATAGAAATAACTGATAATGAAATAAACATAACAAACATCCACAGACCAGAACCAATAACAATAAACGTAGACATAAAATGGGACGACCTAGAAGATGTTGACAAAATCAGACCAGAAAACGTAACAATCATACTATACGAAAACGGCAAACCAATACAAAACGTAACAGTAACAAAAGACACATGGAAAACAACATTCGACAACCTACCAAAATACGATGAAAACAACAACCCAATCACATACACAATAGACGAAGTACTACCAAACGGATACACAAAAACAATAGAATCCAACGGAAACAACTTCACAGTAACAAACATCCACAGACCAGATACTAAAAACATAAATGTAACCATTAAATGGGATGATATTGATGATATTGATAAAATTAGACCAAATAATGTGACAATTATATTATATGCTGATGGTAAAGTAGTTAAAAATGTAACTGTTACTCCAGGTGATAATTGGAACACAATATTTGAAAACTTACCAAAATATGATAATGGTAAACTAATCAATTACACAATAGATGAAATATTACCTGATGGTTACAGAAAAACAATTGATGCAAATGGTGATAACTTCGTTATAACTAACATCCACAGACCAAAACTTGTATGGACTTGGAGATTAGTTGAAATAATTGAAGAAGACAAACCTAATAATGATACTGATGATACTGATAAACCAGTAGATAAAAAACCAGGAAAAGTTGTTCCTAAAGAAACCAGGTACAACAATAAGTACTGGAGAAATACTGGAGTAAAATCAAGTTATAACAGATACAGTACCAGCAGATACAATAGATACAACAGATACAGCAGATATAATAAAGCATATAATCCAGGAAATAAACATTATCCAAGTCATAGGATAAGTAAACACTTATACAGATTATACATACAGTTATACAATGAATATCTTGAAGGAAAAATTTCCTTTGCTGATTTCATAGTATTACTTGAAAAAGAAGGTATGGATCCTCAAATACTCCACTTTAATGAAGATGGAACAATCACTATCGATTATGAAAATATCGAAGATGTTCCTGATAAAATTACTGTTGAATATAAGAATGATGATATACCTTCAACTAGTGATAATATTGATGTAAGTAATCCGGATAAACATGATGCACCAGTTATTGATGCTGGAAAAGTAGAAGTACCTGAAAGTACTCAATCATCAAGTAGTTCTGCAAATAGTGGTTCAAATACTGGATCAACTAGTGGATCAAGTAGTGGATCAAGTAGTGCAGTAGATAGTGGAGTTGAAGAATAACTCTTCACCCATTATCCCCACCAACCTATTTTTATTTTTTTTTTAAAAATCAAAAAAAAACATATCTTTTTTTTACGATACCCTAATAACTTCAATATGAAGTAGGAACATCCTAATTCATTAAAACACGTAAAGATACAAAAAACTAAAAATAAACTTTTGAAAGTTATAAATTGTTTTAATTGATAAACAGAAGATATTACTAAAAATTAGTTAATAAATACTTTAAAAATATAGTGAGTCATTACAATAAAAACAAGGAAAAAAAAAACATAAATATCTTAATAATTAACCATCATTAAATAATATTGATTCAATAGATTCCTTTAAGTAAGGAATATCTTCTTTTATAGTCATCCAGACTACATCATGCATTATTCCTTCATAGTTATGTGCATAAATATTTCTTAAACCCTTAAAATCTTTCCATGGAATATTAGGATATTCATGTCTAAAATTATCATCAAGTCTTCCAATATGTTCTCCTATTTGAATAATAACTAATGCACATGCATCTTGGTAATGTTCATTTGTCATGTAAGTTTCTCTATCATCACCAAAATACTCAATATGACTTTCTATTTTATTACAATAATGAAGAATTAGTTCCAATTCATATTTTTCATCATCGTTCATATAGTAAAACCTCATCTTTTTTAATTTTTTTAAGAAACTCTTTATTTGAAAAATCATTGGTGATTAAATCTACAGAACATTCAAAAACTTCTTCTAATTTATGTAATAAGGAAGAATATTTAATAAAACCCATGATTCCACCAGTGTCCATAATTAAATCAATATCACTATTATTTGTAGCCGTACCTTTAGCATAAGACCCAAAAAGACGTAAACTTAATAAATTATATTCTTTAGCAATAGGAACACTCTTAGATTTTATTTCTTCAATCGTATATGTCACAAAATCACTCCATAATTATGTTTTTAGTTTATTAATACATTTAAACCTTGAATTTTATATAATACCATCCAACTACAATATTTATTAAATTAACCAAAAAGGAAAAATGGTAAGGCCAGTAAATTAAGTTAATTTTTAATGGCGAGTAATGCTATTTTTTCATTAATACTGTGAATAATATTATCTTTATTGTTTAAACCATATATTTCAGATATTTTCTCAGTGTCATATTGTTCTAGTAATTGATCGTTTCGTTTTTCTAATAGTTCTTCTGTTTCTTGTACTTGTTCCTGTGTAGTGTCAATGTATATTACTGTGATGTTACCCTTTTGTTGTATTCCTAACATTTTTAGTGCTTGACTTATTTGTTTTTGTGCTGATAATCTGACACATATTTCAAGTCCTTTGTCTTTTGCAAAGTTTTGTTCTTCGTCAAATGCTTTGAATGCTTGTGATATTGCCTGATTTAGGTGTTTTTGTCCACATATGTTATCTGTATTCAGTAATTGTATTATTGAATCTTTTTGTTGTGCTGTGATTTTATCTATTTTTTTTAGGAAAGAGGGTATGTCATCTACTGTTACGTTTTCATATGAGTGAATTATTATGTTATGTTCTGATAGTATGTCTTGTTGTATGTCTTGCATTAGTTTACCTTCTTTTTTTGTCTGTGAGTATTTTGTTTACTCCTTTTAGGTATGCTTCTACACTTGCCATGATAATGTCGGGTTCTGTGCTGCGTGATGTTATGATTTTATCTTCGTGTTTTAGTTTTACTAGTACGTCAATTAATGCGTCTGTTCCACCGGTTATTGCATCTACATGGTATTCTTCCAGTGTTATATCTGCCGTGTCTTCTATGCTTTTTCTTATTGCTTCTATTGCTGCATCTACTGGTCCTACTCCTACTCCTGCTTCTATTTTTTCTCTGTTGTTTATGTTTACTTTTACTGATGCTGTTGGTGTTACTTTGTTTCCTGATACTGTTGTGTATTCTTCTAGTATTAGTGAGTCTTCTGGATTTATGCTTAGTATGTCATCTGTTATTGCCTGTAGGTCTACGTCTGTTACGGTTTTTCCCATGTCTGATAGTTTTTTTACTCTTTCGAATATTCTGTTTAGTTCTTCTTCTGTTACTTCTGTTTTTGTTTCTTTTATTTTTTCGCTTATGACGTGTTTTCCTACGTGTTTTCCTAGGACGAATCTTCTTCTGTGTCCTACTGTTTCTGGTTTTATTGGTTCGTAGGTTTCTGAATTTTTTAGTATTCCATCTGCATGTATTCCTGATTCATGGGCGAATGCGTTTGCTCCCACTATTGCTTTGTTTGTTTGTAGTGTTACTCCTGATATTCTTTCTACTAGTTGTGATGTTTCGTAGAATAGTTGTGTGTTGATGTGTGTTTTTGTATTGTATAATGATTCTATTGCCATTATTAGTTCTTCGCATGATGCGTTTCCTGCTCTTTCTCCTAGTCCGTTTATGGTTACGTGTGCTTGTGTTGCTCCTGCTCTTAGTGCTGCTAGTGTGTTTGCTACTGCTAGTCCGAAGTCGTTGTGGCAGTGGACGCTTAGTGGCATGTTTAGTGTTGATAGTTGTCCGTAGAATTCATATGCTCTTTCGGGTGTTAGTAGTCCTATTGTGTCGCATGCGCATATTCTGTCTGCTCCTGCATTTATACATTTGTTGTATAATTGTTTCAGGTCTTCGACACTTGTTCTGGTGGCATCTTCGGTTGATAATTCAACTATTAAACCATGACTTTTTGCATATTCTGTTGCGTTAACTGCCATTTGCTCTACTTGTTCTCTTGTTTTACGTAGTTTTTGTTCTATGTGTAGGTCACTTGATGGAATTACTAGGTGTATGCTATCTACTCCACAGTCTATAGCTGTGTCAATATCTATTTTTACAGGTCTTGCAAAACTACATATTTCTGCATTCAGCTTGTTTTCAGTTATTGTTTTAATACTTTTTTGTTCATCTTTTGATGTTATTGCAGATCCTGCTTCTATTATGTCTACTCCCAGTTCATCTAGTTTAAGTGCTATTTTTAGTTTTTCATCAGAGGTTATCAGTACTCCCGGTGTTTGTTCACCATCCCTTAATGTTGTATCTAAAATTCTTAGATTTTCAAACATTATAATCACTCCTATTTTTTAGCTAGTACGGTTATTATTCTTGTTAGACTTTTATGCATTCTTATAGAATGTTGTTCTAATATTTTGAGTGGAGTTTTTTCTGCTACTTCATACATATCTATGTAGTGTGGACTAGCCATACAGATGTATCCATCATCTTTTAAGTGTTTTTCTATTGCTATTAATGCTTCTGTATACAATTTTTTGGTATCTTCTCCACCTAGTGTTGTTGATATCCCATAGGGTGGGTCCATTGCCACTGCATCTACTGTTTCATCTATTTCTAGTTTTCTTACATCTTCCCAGTATACTTTGAAGTTTTCAAATCCTTCATGTGCAAGGTTTAGTTTGGTTCCTTCATACATGCATCTTTCAAGGTCTGATGCGATTAGGGTTGTGTTAAGTGCTCCTGCTTCAATAAGGATTCCTCCTGTCCCACAAAATGGGTCCAAGACTATGTCTCCTTCTTTGGTATGTGCCAGGTTTACCATGCATAAGGCTAATTTTGGACTCATTGATCCTGGATGGAAGTATGGTCTTTTATGTGGTTTATTGTCAAAGAAGTGTTTTTTGTCCTGTTCGATTAATAGTTCTGTTATTATTACTTTATTGTATCCTACAACTCTTTCTTCTTTGAATTCGTTTGTTACTGTTTTCGGGTTTGTGTATACTAGTTTAATTGTGTGTGTTGCATTGTCTAGTGATACTGGCATTTTACATTTGTCTTGAATGTATCCTCCTATATTTCGTTCTATTTTATCTTTATCCACAACACCATTGCCCATTCTTTTTACTCTTACTTTAAATGTGTCTTGAATTATTTCTGCCCAGTCTATTTTTTCTATTGATTTTTGAATTTCTTCTGGTGTTGTTTTGTCTATTGTTGTTAATATTTCGTGGGTGTATCCAAGGTGTGAACCTAATTCTATTATTTTTTCTTTGTTTGTATCTACTTCTAATTCTATTACTCCTGGGTACTCGTTGAGTATTTCGTATTTTATTTCGAGTGTTTGTAGTCTGGATAATAGTTCTGCTTTTGGTAGTGTTTCGTTTTCTTGAGATAATATTACCGTGATTTCCATATGTTTTTAAGCCTCCTTACTCCTATTTTTGGCACTAATTTAAATATTGTTCCTGTTTTTACTAATTGTTTAAGTAGTGGTGTTTGATTGTCCATATCCCCGTATTGTGAGATTATCCGGTCAACATCATATTTTTTTAATTGTTTGAACATGTAGTTAAAGTCGTCCTCAGTCATGTCTTTGATGATGTTTTGAACATTTTGTTGTGCTTTGAATTCGTTTGCATAACGTTTTCTGTATTCTTCCTGATAATTTAAGAGGTATGTGTTGTCTTGTTCTTCTAACATTTTGTTTGTATTTATGCTTGCTATTTCTGCACAGTTAAATCCTGAAATTAATCCGCCACCAGTGGTTGGTTTTACTTGTCCTGCTGCATCTCCTAGTAGGATTGTGTTGTTTTCTACAATTTTCTTGTTTGGGTTGTATCTTGGTATTAGACCATTATGTTTTTCTATTATTGTATCTGTTGGTTTTATCTGCATTTTCAGTATTTGTTCTGATTCCTTGTAGGATCCATTTGTAAATAGTCCAACTCTCTTAGTAAATGGTGAGGTAGGTATTTCCCATAGGAATCCTGGTAGTAGTGGTTGTTTTATGCTGAGGTTCACATAGTTTGTATCCTGGTTTTCTGTTCTTACTGTGTATTGTAATCCCATGAAGTGTTTATCCTCAATGTTTGGGTTCATTTTTTTAGATGTGTGACATGTTGGCCCTGATGAAACTACTATTATGTTTGAGGAGTATTTGTTTTCTATACTTTTTATAACAGTGTTTTCTATGTCAACATCCAGTACTCTTTCTCCAAGGTGTGGTGTAACTCCTTCGTTTATTGCTCTGTCGAATAAGTATTTATCATACATTACCCTGTCAAGAACGTAGGCTACTGTTTTGTCTTTTTCTACTTGGATACTTGTTTTATCTGGAGCATAAAGGTTTGCTCCTTTTACTTCATTATCTATGCATTCTTTGGGTAAATTTTTAGTATCACAAATGTTTGTTGATACAAGACCTGCACATTGTAATGGTTGACCTATTCTGTTTTTCATATCAAATAGTCCTACATTATATCCCTGTTTTGCCATTTTATAAGCATATGTAGAACCTATTGGTCCTGCACCAACTACAATTATATCGTAATCCGTCATTTAAATCCCACTATTTTTTATGTTTTTTAAACATTTGGTCATGTTTTCTGAATACTTCCTCTTTATTTGGTTTTGTTTTATGTGTGTTTTGGTTGTAATCATGATATTGATTATTAGTATGTCTTTCTGGTGTGATTTTTTCTTCATTATTCTCAAATTGTTGAAGATTTTCTGTATTATGGTCTGGAGTTATGGTTTCATAATCATCAGAATTATCATGATTAAGGTATTCTTGTTGGTATTGTTGTTGGTTGTTGTAATTAGGTTGATTATTGTAATTAGGTTGATTATTGTAATTAGGTTGCTGATTCTGGTAAGGATTATTACTGTCTGGTCCATAGTACTGATTATTATATTGTCCATAATTGTTAGGATACGGGTTTTGATTAGTAAAGGAATTCCTATTTACATTAGTTATGATGATTTCTTCAACTTTTTTAGGTGAAGGTATATCATCAAGAATTGTGTCTGAAAATTCATTTGCCCCATAAACTATAATGTCACCTACACTAATTATTCTTTCAAGTAATGATTGTCTGATTTCAATATCCTGAATTTTATTGTATGATATCATAATCTTTTCTTTATGAATAAATCCTCTTTCAATAACTATACGTGCATCTGTGAATATATAACGAGTATAATTCCAGTCAAGAACATCAAGCAGCAACTTGATAATAACAACTACTATCAACAGCATAATTATTAATTCTGAATAAAACATTACATTATCTATGGAAATACGGAAGTTAGTTATTAATTGTTGATGTAATGTGTAAACAAAGGTCATTATTGGTGCAAACATGAAAACCAACAGGAACAATACCACTATTTTTAATATGAAATTATCTGAGTATAACCAAAAATTAGGTTTTGTTTCATGTAACACTTTCTCTGATGAAAAACCTTGAAATTCGTTACGATTTACATTATTATTTCTGTTCTGATTTGGTTTAGGCATCATAATATAATACCTCCTACTAATCTAAATATGTTAAATATATTTGTTACTTATTAATAATATAATTATATTTAGTTTAAATTTTTAAACAAAAAGGGAATTAAAAAATATGAAAAAAAGCATTCATGAAAAGGAAATAAGCATTGAATCAACCCACATAATGTTAAAAAGTGACCTTAATACCGATATTGAAAAAATAATAAAAATTCAACGTCAAATAATCACAGACCAGATTAACAAAAATCCATCATTTACAGGATACAATGCAACAGAAATCATAACCCAACCAAGAATTCTTGAATTAATGACAAAAGCTGGAAAAATAGCAGAAATAGGTCCCATGTCAAGTGTTGCGGGAAGTATAAGTCAAGTATGTTTAGAACATATGATGACAAAAGATACAAAATTTACGATAATAGAAAATGGTGGAGACATAGCATTAAAAACAGAGAAAAATATAGTATTAGGAGTATATGCGGGAAACAGCATATTTTCCAACCAGATCGGCTTAAAAGTTAAAGCAAAAAAGAACGGTTATGGAATATGTACTTCTTCAGGAACTGTAGGACCATCAAAAAGTTTTGGAAAAACTGATGCAACAATAGTGTTCAGCAAATCAGCGAGCATATCCGATAGTTTAGCTACAAGAATCGGAAATTATGGAATAGGCAATGATGATGATGAAATTGTGCAAAATGCATTAGAAAAAGCAGAAGATTATACTGAATATTTTGATGGAGTAATAGTTATAAAAGGAGAACAACTAGCTAAAATAGGCCACATCCCAAAAATAGTGGGAATTAAAGAAAAAATATGAAAAATATGATAATTAAATGGAAAAAAATGATTAAAAGAATATATATTACAAAGACATAGTAATAATTAACTAAAGAAAAAAATGTTAATAAGTTGGTGAGATTTATGGAAGAAGGAAAATTTTGTCAATCATGTGCAATGCCTTTAACAGAAGACATTAAAGGAACAAATAAAGATGGAAGTATAAGTGACGATTACTGTAAATTCTGTTACAAAAATGGAGAATTTCAGGAAGACTTTACAATGGAGGAAATGATTGAATTTTGCATACCATTAACAGTAGCAAATTCTGATATGGATGAACAATCCGTTACAATAATGTTAAACAAAGTTATGCCACAACTAAAAAGATGGAAAAAATAATTCCCTCTTTTCCATACTATTTTTTTTTAAAATCTTATTTTATAAACGAGCCCACAATTATTATTAATACTATTATTATAATGGATACAATAATACTGTTTAGTGTTTTTCTGTCCATAATAAATTCACCCATTATAAGTTTTCCAGACATACTTCCTGCAGTACTTGTGCATCAGGATTGTTAGGATACATTACAAGCACTTTTGTGAAGCATTCTATTGCACTTTGGAAGTCATCCAGTTCCATGTATGCTACTCCCTTATTGTTCAGGATTATTGGATTGGAATCATCCAGTTTTAATGCATTATCATAGCATTCAATAGCTTCTTCATACCTTTGTAAGTCAAGTAATGTATTTGCTTTACTTGCCCATGTATTTGAGTCTTTTTTATCATCAAGACATAATTCTAACGATTTATCATATGATTGTAAAGCTTCTTCACTTTTTCCGAGCATATTAAGTATTGTTCCCCTTTCATTCCAAACATCAGGGTCAGTATCATCTATTTTTAGTACATAGTCAAAGAATTGTAATGCTTTCTCGAATTCGTTTAACATTTCATAGATTAAGCCCCTCCAGTAGAGGATTGTTGTATTTTTTGAATTGATTTTAAGAGCTGCTGTGCTCATTTTAAGTGCTTTCTCTGGTTCGCCCTTATTAAGGTATGCAATTGCAATGTTATTATATAAATATTCATTTTTTGGTTCTATTTTTATTGCTTTTTTATAGTTTTTTATTGCATCTCCAAACTGTCCAAGACGTGTTAAGTTATCACCGATACGGTTTAGTAAATGTGCATCTTCAGGATCATACTCTAGTGCTGCCTGATAACATAAAGAGGATTGTCTATATTCTCCCATGTCAAATAGAACATCTGCTTTTTTAATAATTGTATTTTTTTGGTTGATTGCAGAACCTTCCCATTGTGTTACGTGCAGTTTACGAAACTCGAATACTTGAAACTCATCCTTGTATGTGGTGTTATTGGGATATGCTTTTCTAAGATCTTTTTCTAATTCTTTGGAATTCTTATAGCCCAACTTTGATGGAAGTTCAGGATCATTTATTACTTCTTCAAATGTTAAAATATCAACATGAGTTACTTCTGCTTCAAATATTTTCTCCCTTTCCTTTGATAAAATGTTCCAGTAACAGTAAAGTCTATCACCCGTATATAATGGTTGTTTCCACAGTCTTCTTATGGTGATATTTCTTTTTCCAGAGATTAAATCAATATCTTTATTTCTTAGTAGTAAAATTGGCATATTAATTACTCTTTATTAATTGGTTACCAAATTGTCTTGATTTAAGACGAATTTCTGGTATGTTTGTTTCAAGATTTTCCAGTATTGTTTTTAAAGATTCAGGGTTTGGTTCTTCAAAATTTGACAAGTTTGCATCAAGTGTCACTCTATTACGGAATTGTTGTAACGTGTACCTATCACAATTTAGGTTTTTTGTCAATTCAGCAATATCTTCCGGTTCCAACAGTTTTGGAACATATGTTGTTCTGCATTCCAGGAACACATTATTGTCATTTATTATGTTGATTGTTTCTGTGATTAGTTCTTTTGTATTATTCGGGTACACATCAGATATCTTATAATATTTGTCTAATGGTGCTTTAATATCCATTGCAACATAATCTATATCTTTTATTATTTCCTTGGTTTGTTTTGGGTGCAAACCATTAGTATCTAATTTAACCAATAAATCAGAATCTTTTGCCTGTTTTATGAAGTTTTTTATTTCATCTACGTGCAATAATGGTTCTCCACCACTTAGAACAATTGCATCTATGAAATCCATATTACTTTCAACTTCTTCTTCTATTTCTTCTATATCCCACTTTGTTAATTCCTGATTTTTTAATAATTGAGGATTATGACAGTACTTACATCTTAGGTCACAACCTGGAGTAAACAGGACTAATGCCATTTTACCGGGATAATCCAATGAAGAATAAGTTGGTTGTATATTCATATAATCACATGACACCTAATTTATTATTGATGAAATAATATTTGTAATTGGATATACAAATAATTTTTAAATAATAATAAAATATATTAAATTATTACTTCCTGATTCATATTCTTCTATGAGGACAACAGTTAAGATAACCCAACTATAAAACAATAAATATGATAGAAACCAGAATATATGACGATAAGACATTAATCCCCCGAAAATACTTGAAAAAATATAATTTAGATGATGAAGATTTTGTTATATGGAATGAAAATGATGGTGGTGAAATTGTTATAAGTTTCAGGAAAAAATAGTTGAATCAAAAGTTATTGTAAAAAACAATACCTCTCAGATGTATTGTAAAAAAACAATAACTTTTATTTGAAAATTTTGATAAACCCCCATTTGTAGGAAAAAAATAAATATTGTCTTCATAATACCTTAAAGCATAAGCGAAAATAAAATAAAATAAAATAAAAAATTAAAATTATTTAAAGTGATACTATGTCTAGCAAAACAAGAATTTATGAAGGTGCCAGGATTGTTGGAGATGTAAGTCTAGGTGACAATGTTGGCATATGGTATAATGCTGTGGTAAGAGGAGATGAAGCTCCAATCAGTATTGGCGAAAGATCCAATGTACAGGACAATTGTGTTGTGCATGTTAGTGAAGGTAAACCTGTTAAAATTGGTAAGAATGTTTCTATTGGACATGGTGCCATTATACATGGATGTACTATTGATGATAATGTTATAATAGGTATGGGCGCTATTGTATTGAATGGTGCACATATTAAATCAAATTCACTTGTTGGTGCTGGTGCTTTGGTTACTGAGAACAAGGAATTTCCGGAAGGTTCTTTGATTATTGGTAGTCCGGCAAAGGCCGTTAGAGAATTAAGTGAAGAAGAAATAGAAGGTATTAGTGAAAATGCTGAAGAGTATGTTAAATTAGCATTTAATGATGAAGAGTAGATTATTATGGTTAAAACTAGAGCTTTAATTGATGAATTTAAAACATATGTTCCAGGTAGAAGTAAAAAGGAAATTGCAGAAAAGTATGGTGTTGCTGAAGAGGACATTATTAAACTTGGTTCTAATGAAAACCCTTGGGGTCCGGCACCTGGTGTTTATGATGCTATACGTGATGCTATTGGTGAAATGAACAGATATCCTGAGAGCAATCATGAATATTTAAAAGAAAAAATTGCAGAGTATGCTGGTGTAAGGGCAGATCAGGTTATTGTTGGTGGTGACGGAGCTGATGAGATTTTTGATGTTCTTGCTAAGACACTCATAGAACCGGGTGATGAATTTATAACACATCCTCCTACATACACATATTATGAGTATATTTTTAAGCAACAGTTTGCTAAGCCTGTTTATGCTAAATGGAATGTTGAGGAAAACTGTTTAGATGTTGATAGTGTCTTGGATAACATTACTGATAGAACCAAAGCAATATTCCTTTGTACCCCAAATAATCCTACCGGCGGTTTGATTCCACAGGAGGATATTATTCGTGTTATTGAAGCTACTGATGCTTTGGTTGTTGTTGATGAGGCTTACTGGGAGTTTAGTGAAACCAATAATATCAACCTTTTAGATAAGTATGATAATGTGTTTATTATTCGTACTTTTTCCAAGGTTATGGGTCTTGCAGGGTTACGTATTGGTTATGGTTTAAGTAATCCTGAGTTTTTAGAGAAGATGAACCGTATAAAACCTGTTTTCAGTTTAACTGTTCCATCACAGAAAGCTGTTCTTGCTACTTTAGCTGATAAGGATTTTATTGAGGAGTCTACACGTAAGGGAATTATTGAACGGGAATACTTATATGAAAGTGTTAATGCAATAGATAATTTACATATTTATAAGTCTAAATCAAATTATTTGCTTATTGATCTTCATAAGAGTGGTTATACTGCAGCTGAACTTGCTGAGAAGTTAATGGAACATGGTATTATTGTACGTGATTGTACTAGTTTCCAGGATTTGGATGAATATTATATACGTATCAGTATTGAAACTCATCCAAAAAATGAGAAATTTATTGAAGTTCTTAAAGAATTAGTGGAATAATAGGAGATTAAATGGGTATACCTGTGTAGTAACAGATATCTTTTTAATTTTTTTTTACTTTTTTTAGTGTCTTTTTGGGTTGTGGTATACGAGTGCTGCTACTACGCTTGCTTTTTCTTGTACTGTGTGTGTTTGTATTATTTCTTTGTAGTCTATTATTGTTAGTTGTCTTTTTTCCATCATGTACTCTGCCATGAATTTTGCTTCTTCTTTTAGTTCTTTGGTTGTTTTGTTTATTCCTTTTGTTTCTATTACGCATCCCATTTCTTCTGATTGACAGTATGCTATTACTGCAGCTATTTCGTCTCCAGGGTTTTCTGAGTATTGGTGTGAAAGTACGCAGTTTGTCATTAGTCCCGGTTCTAATGGAGGCATTTCTACGAGTTGTGTGTTTGGTGGCAGCATACTTGATACTGGTATTAGGTTTACGTTTCCTATTTTTGCTTCTAGTAGTGCATTGTCGAATGCGTTAAGTTTTGTTGGTCCTTCAGATGCCCCTTTTGTTAGTGATACTTTCATATTTTTTTTACTCCTTCTATGTTATTATCGTATATTTTTATTTTTGGTGATTTATTAATTTTTATTTTTAAATGAGATAGTATGCTGTGAAAAATATTTTAATTACCAAGAGTAATATTATTTTAATAAAGTATATAATTATTATAAAACAAATAATATAATGCACATTAAGAAAAAATAAACGAAAAACAAGATTTTAATAAAAAGAAAAGAATAAAAACTAAAAAAAATAATAGGATGTGAAATGTTGACCAATAATGAAGAAAAATTATCATTCACCCAATCACTTAGAAAAAACAACCAAATAATAACAGACATCCAAAAACCACAACCACAAGAAACTACACAAACAGAGGAAAAACAACTCCCAATAATCATAATCCCAAACACCATACTCCTACCACACACAGACATGACCATACAACTAGACAAAGCACATACAGAAAGCATGCTACAAACAGTAAACGAAAACCAGGAAGGAATCATACTAACACCCAAAAAAATTCCACAAGACGAAAGTGACAGTGTCGAATTCTATGACATAGGAGTAATATTACAACTTAAAAACCTACAAGAAGAAGCAGAAGAATACCAGATAGAACTTAAAGTAAAAGACAAAGTATTTGTAACAGAAATCATAGAAAAAGACGGAACATTCCATGGAAAATACTATACAATACAAGAAGAAAGTAACATAACAGAAGAAGAATCCATTGAAATAAACAAAGGAATCAACGATGCAGTACTCACCATAAGCAACATCATACCAAACTCAGAAATCTATGCTCAACAAATAGTAGGAAAACTAGATACACTCGAAAAAGTAGCAGAAGTATTCCCATACATACGAGTACCAATAACAAGAAAACAAGAACTATTAGAAATGGAATCAGCAAAATTAAGATCTTTAAAAATAGTTCAGTTACTCATAGAACAAAAAGATGCCATGCTACTACAAATGGACATAGCAAAGAAATTAAACAAAAAAATGAGCGAAACACACAAACAATCACTTCTAAGAGAACAAATGAAGATGATACAAGAGGAACTGAACCTTACTGATGAAACAGATGAACATAAAACATACCGCGAAAGAATATTAGAAGCAGAACTACCAGAAGAAGTAGAAAAAGCAGCACTAGAAGAATTACATAAACTAGAAAGACAAGGCCAAAACAACTCAGAAGAAAACATAATCAGAAACTACCTTGACACAATACTAAACCTACCATGGCACAAAGAAAAAGGCGTGGAAATAGACATAAGCAAAGCCAAGGAACAACTAGACAAAGATCATTACGGACTTAAAAAAGTAAAAGAAAGAATTATCCAACACCTCACCGTTCTCAAGATGAAAGAAGAAAAACAAGGATCAATATTATTACTAGTGGGACCACCAGGAACCGGTAAAACAAGCCTCGGAAGAAGTATAGCAGAAGCACTAGACAGACCATATGTAAGAGCAAGTCTCGGAGGAATAAAAGACGAATCAGAAATAAGAGGACATCGACGAACATACCTCGGAGCACTACCAGGACGAATAATAAATGGAATGAAAAAAGCAGGAAAAACCAACCCCGTATTTGTACTGGACGAAATAGACAAGATGACTGCATCAATAAATGGAAACCCAACAAGTGCACTACTAGAAGTATTAGACCCGGAACAAAACGATTCATTCAGTGACCATTACC
Source organism: uncultured Methanosphaera sp. (assembly GCA_946537725.1). GTDB lineage: Archaea > Methanobacteriota > Methanobacteria > Methanobacteriales > Methanobacteriaceae > Methanosphaera. The sequence continues at coordinate 4,354 of CAMNFZ010000018.1, read as the reverse complement.
TAGAAGTACCATACGACTTATCCGATGTTTTCTTCATAGCAACAGCAAACTACCTTGAAGACATACCAGGACCATTACGTGACAGATTAGAAATAATAGAACTGGACAGTTACACAAAAGTAGAAAAAGAACATATTGCTGAAGAACACCTAATAGACGAAGTACTTGAAGACCATGGACTAACAAGAGACCAACTAATAATAACACCAGAAACAATAACATTACTAATAGAAAAATATACCAGAGAAGCTGGAGTAAGAAATCTTAAACGTCAAATTGAGGCAATTGCAAGACACACAACCGAGAAAATAATAGTAGACCACGTGGAAACACCATACACTGTAACACCAGACATGTTATACGACATACTCGGACATGAAAAAGCACACTACGAACTGGTACCTGATGAAAATCCTGCAGGAGTAGTAACCGGCCTTGCATGGACACCTGTTGGAGGAGATATTCTTTTCATCGAAGCAGCACTAACACCAGGAGAGGGAAAACTTAAACTAACAGGTAAACTTGGTGATGTGATGAAAGAATCTGCACAAATAGCACAAAGCCTTATTCAATCAAGATTCTCCAACATACTTAAAGAATCTGATTACAATGAACACGATATTCACATACATGTACCTGAAGGAGCTGTGCCAAAAGATGGTCCATCAGCAGGTATAACATTAACAACAACACTTGCATCCCTAATTACAGGAATACCTGTGGATTCAAAGATTGCTATGACTGGAGAAATTTCATTAACTGGCCGTGTACTCCCAGTTGGTGGAATAAAAGAAAAAGTTATTGCAGCCCATCGTTCTGGAATTAAGAAAATATTACTTCCAGAACGCAATATGAAAGATTTGGATGATGTACCTGATGAAGTGAAAAATGAATTAACATTCAAAGCAATGGAAAACATTGATGATGTGTTAACTGAAGCTTTAAATATTAAACTTCCAAAATCCGAATTATTAAATGTTGATATAACCTCTTTAAAACAATAATCTCCCCATTTTACACTTTTTTTTAGAATTTGATAAATATTATTTGTTTTGTATACTTTTTAAGATATTCAACATAACCATATATTGAGTAAATATGATTACTAAAATCAATACTAGCATTAATATTTCTAGTATTTAAATACTTTAAGATAGAAAATATTTAATTAAAGAAACAATAGAGTGTAAAGAAAATGAATGATGATGAAATCACATACTGGTTAGAACTATGTAATAATATCTCAGAAAAGGTTGAAGAAGCTATTGATATTGCAAGAGAAGATCCAAGTTTAACTACCATTACTAAAATTGGTGCTGATGGTACCCCTACACATAAGATTGATGAATATGCAGAAAATGCTGCAATACAAGTATTGGAAGACACAGGAATGTCTTTAATTTTAATTAGTGAAGAAATTGGTACTATTAAAATTGGAGAAGAAAATTCAGAGGCCGTTATTATTATGGACCCATTAGATGGTACTACCAATGCACTTAAAAACTTGCCTTGTTATGGTATTTCCCTTGCTATTGGTAAATTGAATGGTGATGATGATTTAGAAAATATTAGCTTAAATGATATTGAAGTGGCTTATGTTAAAAACTTCCCAACTAATGATGTTTACACTGCCGTTAAAAATAAGTATGCTACAAAGAATAACAAACTTATCCAAGTATCTGATGTTAAAGAGGCTAAGCATGCAACAGTCAGTACTTATATTTACAGAACTAAACGTGATTTGAATAAGATTTTCACCAATGTTAGACGTATGAGAATTATGGGTGCTATTGCTGTTGAGATGTGTTACCTTGCTGAGGGTGTTTATGATGTTTTCCTTGACACTCATGCCGTAAGAGTTCTTGATATTGCTGCTTCACAACTTATTATTAAGGAAGCTGGTGGTTACATAACTGATATTGAATCTAACGAGTTATTAAGTCATGTTGATTTGCTTGCAAAGACTACCATTGTTGCTACTCCTAATAAAAGTTTACAGGAAGATATTATTAGATTATTAAATTAAGTGTGGTGATTCTCCTTGAAACTTGGAATTATTTCACGTACGGATAAACAGGAAGCATTAAATTTAAATAAGAGTATTATTAATTATTTATTGGAAAATAAAGTAGAAGTTGAAGTAGATACTGATATTGCTAAGAAACTTCCCGAATATGAAGAGTTTGAAACATCCATTAATGACATGACCTCTGATTTTGTATTATGTATTGGTGGTGATGGTACTGTTCTTAAAGCTCAGCATGTTTTATCTCCCAAGAAGATTCCTATTCTCAGTATTAATATGGGTACTGTGGGTTTCCTGACTGAAGTTGAACCGGATGATGTGCTTGAGTGTTTGGATGCATTGTTAAGTTATAACTTTTTTATTGAAGAACGTGTTCAGTTGGATGTTTATTGCAGTGAAGAATGGATTACTGTGCTTAATGAACTTCTTATCATGACTAGTCAACCGGGAAAGATGTTGGATTTAGAAATTACTGTTGATGAGGAGATTGTGGATAATGTTCGTGCTGATGGTCTTATAATTTCAACTCCTAGTGGTTCTACTGCTTATGCTATGAGTGCTGGTGGTCCTATTGTTGATCCTAGGGTAGATGCGGCAGTTATTATTCCTATTTGTCCGTTTAAACTGAATACTCGACCAAAAATTGTGCCCGCTGACAGTAAGATTACTGTTAAATTTAATGATGAAGATAAAAAGGGTCTTGCAGTGCTTGATGGTGTTAATGATAAGGAGTATGGTTATTTGGATGAGATTAAGCTCAGAAAATCTGAAAATTTCGCATACTTTGTACGTTTTAAGAAAAACTTCTATGAAAGTGTTAATAAGAAGTTAACTATTGGATAAACTTTTGGGGACGATTATGCAGAAGAAAAATATTTTAATTAGTGATGCTAACCATGGTGGTCTTATTCTATTAGAAGAATATTATAAGTTCACCAAGAATAACTTATTTTTTTATGATATTTATAATAAACTCAGTATTGAGGAAAAGAAAGAGTATACTGAAAGGTTTAATGTTACTTTTCTGTCTTTGGAAGAGATAAAAGTTGATGAAGATAGTTTTGTTAAGATTAATCCAATTCATATGCCTCCTATTATTGGAACTGATTTTACTCATCATGAATTTGTTGGTTATTTGTTATCTAAACGGAATTTTTCATTTAAAATTATTCAAGTTACTGGTGTTAAGGGTAAAACTACTGTTACCTCATTAGTTAAGGATATTTTGTCTGATTATAATACTTTAGTGTTAACTAGTAATAGTTTGGTTTATAATGATTGTGTACTGTTAGATTATTTGAGTATTGCTCCTAGTAGTATTATTACTGCAATCAATAAGGCCGAAGAGGAGGGTGTTCTTGATAGTATTGATTTTTGTGTTTTTGAAGTGTCCTTGGGTGTTGTTCCAGGTTATGACTTGGGTGTTTTAACCAATATTGTTGAGGATTATCCTATTGCAAAGAATTCTGGCAGTGCATCTGTAGCTAAAAGAAGTGTTTTTAGTTCTAATTTAACTTTATGTGATTTAGGTGCTTTTGAGGATTTTTATTTTGGTCTGGATGCGGTTACTTTAAGTTTGGATAATTCGGATGCTGATATTTTTGCTTCTGATATAAAGTATGGTATTGAAAATACTGAATTTACCTTAAATTATTTTGATAAAAAGTTCAACATCAAACATTTTGCTTTAAGTGATTTTTATATCAACAATTTGCTATTTGCTATTAGTGTAGGATTATTATTAAATATAGATGAGAATGTCATTATTTCTAATTTAGAGAAGTCCAATAGTGTTAAGGGAAGAAACTCCTATAAGAAGATTGATGATAAAATCATTATAGAAGACATAAATCCAGGTTTAAACACCACATCAATACGAAAATGTGTTGAAAATCTTGAAAAATTCAATGAAGAATATTTGATTATTATTGGTGGTGATTATGGAATAACATGCGAAGAAATTGATGAAGAAAAACTAGTAAAATATTTGGAAAGTATCCAAGATAAAAAAATCATATTCACAGGAAAACTGGGAGAAAATTTAGAGAAAAAAATGAAAGAAGATTATCCAGTCATACCATTATTAAATGATGTTATGAAATATTCTTTGAAAGAAAATCGTGAAAAACTGATACAAGTAATTTATAGAAGTGAATACAATAAGCATGATAAAGATTTAAGCATATTGGATAATATTAAATGAAATATGATAAAAAATTCACATCACACCTTTTTTTAGTAGGATATAAGTTGAAAAATTACCTATAATCTTACAAATACATAGAAACTATATTAATAATTTTAAACATATATAAATAAAGAGTATAA
>CAMNFZ010000017.1 GCA_946537725.1 uncultured Methanosphaera sp. | reverse complement strand
CTGATAACTAATATAAAACCCATAATCAAATAAATATAAGAATAAACAAAAAAAATGTCAAAATGATAAAAAGTATTACAAAAACAAATAAAAAGATAATTTTGTCAGATACTCCAATTTTAAAAAAAGAATGAAAAAATAGAAAATTATAAGAAGTTTATATTATTTTTCTTTGCGTAATCCGGAACCAAATCATAAGTTAAGTTATTTAAGTTTTCTTTAGAATCTGCTCTTATTGTTAATCTTTGATAATGCTTTGGACCATGCACAATATATGAGTTATTTCCATTAAATGATTTGATTTCAGGTATGGCTTTTTCTTTAGGGAAGTCAGCTATTGGTAATTCTGTTGCATAATAGTTTTTAATTGATTTTCTTACTTTGCTGGCAGACCATTTGGAAGATGCCATATCTATTAGTTGACATATTGGGTATATATTTGATGTTGCTGCTGTCATGTATCTTGTTCCACTTGGCCTGGTATTTAATTCTATTACATAATTTTCTTTATTTTTTGAATCATGTAATATGTCAATATCCATTGTTCCTTCGACTTTTACCATGTCGGCTAATTTTTCTGCAAGTTGTCGTATTTTTGTGTTATGTTTTTGATTATCCATATCATTGATATTTAATGGTGCTTGTTTGATTTTTGATAAGGGATGGGTACCTTCTAGTGTAGTGTCGCCCTTGTATACGGGTGTTAATGCTACTGTTTCATTTTTCCATCGGAGTACTTCGATGGACACTTCAACTCCCTGTACAAATTCTTCCGTGAAAATGTTTTCTTTATCTTTTATGAATTCTTGTACATCTTCTTTGTTTAATGCAATTTTCACTCCGGATCCACCTTGTCCTCCAGGTGTTTTAAGTACTAATGGCAGTTTATTTTCTAATTGTTCGATTTCATAGGGTTTTTCTAATTTGTTAAATTTAGGTGTGTTAATATTATTTTTTGTTAACATTTCTTTGGTTTTGTATTTGTTTGCAGCTAATGATGCTGCTTCATATGGTGCTGCTATTACTGGTATGTTGTTTTCTTCTTCGAGTGTTTTTTTCATTAGACCTACATCTACTAATGGTGGATCAATTCCTATTAATGGTATTACTGCATCTACGTCTTCTTTGATAGCTATTTTTATTGGTTCTTCCATACCTCTTGGTACTATGTAATGTTTATCTGCAAGGTCTAAGTTTATTGCATTTTCATTTGATTCTGTGATTATTGTTTCTATTCCTGATTCTTTTGCATACCATGCTGCATCATCAAATAATCGTGACCCTATAAATAATATTTTCATAATTATCACCTAAACTAGTTCTACTATAATATTTGTTAACTCTTCAACACTTGTTTTTATTTCATCAGATATTGTATTGATTAATTCCATTTGTTTTGGTTGTATTCCTATTGTAATTATTTTACTTCCTATTGATTCTTCTATGTAATTTATTATAAATGATATTGGCATGGAATGTGTGGATATGTTGAATGTGTCTATTTGTTCTTTTTTTATTAGTAACATTTCACCTGGTGTTGCATCAAATTCCACTGCATCAATTATGATTATGTGTGTTGGTTTTAGGTTTCTTATTTCTAGAGTATGGTTTTCTGGTGTTGATTCTGTATTTAATAGGTATACATTGTCTGTATTTTTATCTGTTAGATTAACTAATTTTTCATATAATTTTTCTGATAATAATGGACCTAATCCATCATCACCCCTCATTGTATTTCCTATTGTGAAAACTAGTAATTTTTCATAGTTTTCTAGAAATTTATTTAATTCTTCGTATATTTGTTTTGATTGTATTTAGTCCACCACCCATTATATATTCTATTTTTACTATTATTTTTTCACCTTTTTTTACATTTATTTCTTTAAATGGTATTAATAAAGGTGGATTTAACATTGGAGTTGGTTCTGTAATAAGTTCTTGTGTTACTTGTGTGTATGTTGTTAGTTGTATAGTGTTTATTATACCTGATTTTTTTATTTGAATTAATTGTTCTGTTTGAAAATGAGTATTTATTTTTTCTGAAAAATTTGTTTGATTATATTTATGTTCATCGGAGTATGTTTCGAATGTTGGTTGATTGTTTTCTAGGTAGGTTATGTTTATTATGTTGGAGTATCCTATTTTCATAGTGTCATAAGTTGATTGTGGTATGAATATTGTGTCTTGTTTAACGTATTTTTGTATATTATTTATTACTTGTGCTTGTTCTTCGTCTATTAAGGCTGTGTCTAACATTTCACATATTACTACATCAGGTTTTTCTTTAAATTCATAGTTACTTGCATCTGCTTCTATTAGTTTTATGTTGTCATATTGTTGTAAGTTTTGTTTTGCATAATGTTTTATTACTAATGGGTTTATTTCATATGCATATACTTTTTCTGCATGTTTTGATGCTATGCTTGCCAGAATTCCTGATCCGGTACCTAGGTCGTATGTTAGTCCATGAGCATATTGTTTTATTGCTTTTCTAAAAATAGATACTCGTTTTTTGTCTTTTGTTAAATCATCATAGTATGTCATTATTATGTGATTTGTTTAAAGGTTATAATAAAATTTTAAAAATAGTTAAATTTGGAGATGGTTATTGAAAAGATTGTATTTATAATTATGTGGGTATAAATTATTACATTAGTTAGTCTTCTACTACTTTTTCTAATTTTCCAGTTCCTGCACTGGTTAGTTTCACATGTTCTACTCCTTTTAGTCTCATTATTCTTTCTGTTAAATCTCGGATATGTATTATATCTCCTTTAACAATAATTACTTCAAGGCAGTATTTATCATTCATGTGAATATGTAAACTTGCATTAATTTGTTCTCTGTAATCGTGTTGGATGTCAGTCATTGATTCCATTACACCTACATAATGATGATCGTAGATTACAGCTAATACTCCTACTCGTTCTCCTTCCATTTCGTTCATCCATTGATATCTTAGAATGTAATCTTTCAATGCGTCACGAATTCCTTTTGAACGAGATTGGTATCCTCTATCTCTTAATACATCATCGAATTCATTAAGAAGTTTATTTGGTAATGACATACTTATGCGCATTACAATCTCTCCAAATTTTTGTTAACATTAATACGAATATTGTATTACCCATATTATTAATTTATAATTTATAATTAATAATATATAAATTTACTATTTAAATAGAATAATTATTTTAATTTTACTTTATTTTTATTTAAAATTTTTTTAAGAAAATACCTAACCATAAAGTATATATACTACATCTGATAAAGGTTATAAATAGTGTTACAAAGCACAGTTAAAATATGCAGCGATAGTCCAGTCTGGCTAAGACCCTACCCTGCCACGGTAGAGACCCGGGTTCGAATCCCGGTCGTTGCATCAATACTATAATATGCGGTTGTAGTCTAGTCTGGCTAGGACTTGGGCCTTCCAAGCCTACGACCCGGGTTCAAATCCCGGCAGCCGCACTAATTTTTAATCATTATTTATTTCACAATTATTTCTAAAATAAGTATATTTTAGGTATCTATTTTTAATTAATATTTAATATATCATAATTAATTAAACAATAACAAAAGATAAATTATAACAAGACCATATTAAAACATGAAAATTAATACAAATATACATTGAGGTCAAACTATGATAGGAGTAATTGTAGGTGCTGGACGTATTGGTTACAATTTAGCAAAATCCATGGCTGAAGATCATGATATTACAATTATTGAAAAAGATAAAACAGCCTGCCAAAAAGTTGATAATTTAGATTGTTATGTAATTAGAGGAACTGGTACAAACACACAAATATTAGAAGAGGCCGATGTTCCAAAATCTGATTTTTTTGTTGCAGCTACAGGAAACGATGAAGTTAATTTATTATCCTCAGTTTATGCTAAGGAACATGGTGTAAAAATTATTTTGTCACGATTAAATAATATGCAACATAAAGAGATATTCGAAAAACTTCATATACGAGTAGTTAACCCAGAAGAAAGTACAATGAGATTTATCGCACGAACAATTATCAGACCAACATCACAAAAACTAGTGAATATAGGCAAAGGAAATGCTGAAATAATTGAATTAATAGTAAGAAATAGCGATTTAGTTTACACACCCATACATGAAATAGAAAACAATTCTGATATTTTTAAGATAGTAACAGTATACTCCGGTAATGAAATCATAATACCAACAGAAGATACTGAAATAGGATACGGAGACAGCATAGCAGTACTTGTTAAACAAGACCATGTAGATGAAATAAAAGAATATTTCACAACAGAACAATAAAATAATAAACTATTTTTTTAAAGATTCACATGACAAATGAAAAAATACTAACATTATCCTATCATTTACGTTACCAAGGCGTAAATGTAAGCATACGTAGCACAATAATGGCTTCCAAAATATGGAACAACTATAAAAGCGAATTTAATTTAAAAGAACTTAAAGAAGCATTAAAAAGTGTATACGTTAAAAATAAAGAGGATATTATCAAATATGAAAGATCATTTGATTATGTATTTATTTACAACAGAAATACTAAAAACAACCCCGCTGACCAAGAACACATAGAAGTAAAAGAACAAGCAAAACCAACACATATCGATAAAAGCAAACCAGCAGAAGACACAACACGTGAAACAATCATCAGAAGACGACTTGTACAAAAAGAAGTTGTTGATAAAAGCATATTAGATGATGAAATTACCTACCTAAACAGTATTGATTACAGAGTATTCGAAATATGTAACGAATTTAGTAAAAAAATTGCCAACCAACGAACAATACGTAAAAAAAATAAAAAATCACACACCATCGACATACCAAAAACAATACGAAAGAACCTCAAAGTTGGTGGACACCTGATAGATCTTGTTCATAAAAAACCACCAATGAAAAAATCCAAACATTTATTCTTATGCGATATCAGTGGTTCCTGTGAATGGGCAACAACATGGTTTTTTTCATTATTAACAGGATGTCATGAAACTTTTGATAAAATTACGGTAGATGCGTTTGATCATCGTATTGTAGATGTTACTCATGCATTAGATGTTGAATATAGAAACTCTTTTCAAGTAAATGTAGGTCTACAATCATTGGGACTTAGACCAAGAGGCCATTCAGATATGACTAAAGCTTTCAAAGATTTTCTTAAAAAATCAGATCTTAACCGAAATACTGATGTGATTCTTTTAACAGATTGTAGAGATTGGATGGGCCAAAGAAAAGATGGTATTTTAGAAAGTGCAACAATTTTACGTCAAATTGTGATCAAATCAAGAAATGTAATTATATTAAATCCTGAAAAAAAAGTAAGGTGGAATACACCTACAAGTTGTGTTAGAGATTATGAGGAAGCAGGTGCTAAAGTTTATCAGACAAGCACATTAAAAGAATTTGCCAAGGTTATTACAGAAATTTAATCTAAATCTTCTAACATTTTATCAAATAAGGACATATCGACATTTGCTGTGAATAAATCACCTAATTGATTATAATTTACACGTTTTGATTCTTTAAATGTATCTCCACTTAAACCTATTGGTTTTAATCCTTTTTGTACTCTCAAATAGTCTGTGAAGTTTCTTCTGAATTCATAATTATGGAATATTCCATGGAAGTATGTTCCACATATATTTCCTTGAACTGCTCCATCATATTCACAATCAGGAGTGTTTCCATGCCCTTTATTTAATTTGATAAATGGTTTTGTATTTTCGCCAAGTATTGTTATAGCTTCGTGTAATTCGTATCCTGTTACTTTTGTATCTTTCTTAAATCCAATTTCACTATCAGAAATAAGGGTTCCTTCACTTTGTTTTACTACTTTTTCTATTTCACCAAATTTTGTTTTCATATCTATTAATCCTAGACCTTCTACGGAACCATGTTCTGATTCTATGTGTTTTGGATCCAATATTTCTGTGGATAACATTTGGTATCCACCACATATACCAATTATAGGTATTTTATTGGATAGTTCTTTTATTTTATCAAATGCTCCTGATTTTTTGAGTTCTTCTATGTCATCAACAGTATTACGTGTTCCTGGTATTACTAATGCATCCAGATTATCAAAATCATCGTGTATGCTGACTAGTTTTATACCTACATCTGGTTCATAATCTAGTGGGTCTATATCAGTGAAGTTTGAAATTTTTGGTAATCTTAATGTACCTACTGTTATTTTTTCATTTTCACTGAATTGATGTGTTGTTAATGATGCTGAATCTTCTTCAGGTAAATTAAGTGTTTCATCAAATGGCATTATACCAATAATAGGTATTCCTGTAATTTCTTCAACTTTTTTTATTCCTGAATCAAGGACGCTTGCCACTCCTCTGAATTTATTAATTATTACTCCTTTAATTCGGTTTCTATCTTCTTCAGGTAATAAGTAATATGTTCCGACTATGGAAGCAAATACTCCTCCTTGATCTATATCTGCCACTAATATTACATCTGCATCAGTTAATCTTGCCATAAACATGTTTGCTATATCTTTGTCATACATGTTTATTTCTGCAGGTGATCCTGCACCTTCTAATATTACAATATCGTAATCATCTTTAAGTTGATTTAATGAGTCTTTAACAGCTTCGATTGCCTGATCTCTGAAATTATCTTGATAATCATCAAATCTCATATCCCCTGCAGGTTTTCCTTGAACTATAACTTGTGATAAAAATTCGCCTTTTGGTTTAAGTAATATTGGGTTCATGTTACAATCCGGTTCTATTCCTGCAGCTTCTGCCTGCATAACTTGTGCTATAGACATTTCTTTATTATCAGAGGTTGTGTATGAGTTTAATGACATGTTTTGTGATTTGAATGGTGTAACTCTGTAGCCTCTACGTGATAATATATTACATAATGCAGCTACTGTTAAGGTTTTTCCTGCATTTGATGATGTTCCTTGAAACATTATGTACTTCATTTTGGTACCTACCTAGTTTTTTGTTAAAATAGTTATCAATATATTTGTAAGTATATTGTAAAAAAGTTTATGTGTTAAATTCGTTTTATAGTCAAAATAATTTTAATAATTTATATAAAATGAAAAATAAGACAATTATTTTAAATACTTTTGGTAACTTTAAATACTATTGTTAACAAATAGATATAATACACATAAATTATAAAATTAATATGAACAAAAAAAAAGTAAGAAAAAAATATCACACTAATAATATAAATTAACGGAGGGATACCCATAAGCAATATTAACAAAGACGGTACACAAACAGAAGAAATTATAGATGAAGAAGTAATAGTACCTGAAATAAATAATAATGACGAAAAAAATGAAGAAAATAATGAACCCTCAACAAACAAAACAAATTCAACAAGCGACAACACAGAAGAAAAAGAAACCAATACACCAACAGAAATTAATCCAAACGATTATACAGATACAAAAAACATAGATATCCCACCAATGCTCATAGATCAAATCATAGGACAAGAAGAAGCTGTAGAAAAAATTAAAAAAGCTGCAAAACAAAGAAGAAATGTTCTTTTAATAGGTGAACCAGGTATAGGTAAATCAATGATAGCAAAAGCCATGGCAGAATTATTACCACCAGAAGAATTACAAGACATACTAATATACCCAAACCTAGAAGATTCCAACAACCCACTAGTAGGCGTAATGCCTGCAGGCCAAGGAGCAAAAATCATAGAAAACAGCAAAAGAACAGTAAAAAGCCATGAAGAACGAAAAAACATACTAACCATAGCAATCATTGGATTAATAATGGCAATAGGATTTATAACAAGCCAATTCCTAGAAGCAATAATAGCAGTTGGAATCGTATTCTTTGCATTATACCAAATAAAACCAAAAAACAACCAAGCAGCACCAAAATTATTAGTAAATAGTGACGGCAAAAAAGTAGCACCATTTGTAGATGCTACAGGAGCACATGCAGGTGCATTACTTGGTGATGTAAGACACGACCCATACCAATCAGGAGGTCTTGGAACTCCAGCTCACGAAAGAGTCGAAAGCGGAATGATCCATAAAGCAAACAAAGGAGTATTATACATAGACGAAATTGGTACAATGAACATGAAAACACAACAACAACTACTAACCGCTCTCCAAGAACACAAATTCCAAATAACCGGACAAAGTGACAACAGTAGTGGAGCTATGGTAAGAACAGAAGCAGTTCCATGCGACTTTGTTCTTGTTGCTGCAGGAAACCTAGAAGTACTAAAAGACATGCACGTTGCATTAAGATCAAGAATTAGAGGATACGGTTATGAAGTATTCATGAAAGACACTATGAAAGACACACCAGAAAATCGTCAAAAACTAGGACAATTCGTAGCACAAGAAGTAAAAAATGATGGAAGAATACCTCATTTCAGTAAAGAAGCAGTTGCAGAAGTAATAAAAGAAGCTCAAAGACGTGCAGGTAAAAAAGATTCACTTACACTAAAATTAAGAGACCTCGGAGGACTAGTACGTGCAGCAGGAGATGTTGCAGTAGAAGAAGGAGCATCCGAAGTAAATGTGGATCATGTATACGAAGCTAAGAAACAATCAAGAACATTAGAACAACAAATCGCAGACAGATACATAGTACAAAGAAAAGAATACAGTGTATTCAACAATCAAGGAGAAAGCATTGGTTGTATCAACGGTTTAGCAGTTATTGGTAACTCAAGTGGTATAGTATTACCAATAGCAGCAGAAGCAGCACCATCACAAAGTAAATCAGAAGGAAAAATTATTGCAGCAGGTAAACTAGGAGATATTGCTAAAGAAGCAGTACAAAACGTAGGAGCAATTATCAAAAAAAGTATTGGAAAAGATATTTCAAATTACGACATCCACATCCAATTTGTACAATCATATGATGGAGTAGAAGGAGACAGTGCAAGTGTATCAATGGCAACAGCAATCATATCCGCTATAGAAGACATCCCTATTGACCAAACACTAGCATTAACAGGATCTTTAAGTGTTAGAGGAGATGTGTTACCAGTAGGTGGTGTAACTTATAAAATAGAAGCAGCTGCAGAATCAGGAATGAAACGGGTATTAATACCTGCATCAAATAAGGACGATGTTTTAATTGAAAAAAGATATCAGGACAAAATTGAAATTATACCTGTTAATACATTAACTGAAGTTCTTGAATATGCTTTAATTGGTCCTAAAAAAGAAGAGTTCATTAAACAATTAAAACAGAACAAAGTAGACAAGATTAAGGATATCATACCAAAACCAACAGATATTATTAATTCCAACCCATCTTCATCTAAAAACTAAACATTACACTCCTCTTTAACTTTTTTTAAAAAAAAAATCATTAATTATATTAACTTTCAAATCCATTGGTCAAAACCATATTTCAACAATACCCAAGTTGTAGTTGTTAAAAAGGATTCAAATATTTCATCACCCTCAGATTTGAAAGGAAAACATGTTGAGGTACAAGAAGGTCATTCATCATCAAATATTCTTGAAAATGAAAACAAAAGTTTGACAGACAGTTTCAGATCATTAACAAAAATTAAAGAATACAATACAGGATTTATGGATTTAAAACCAGGAGCTTGTGATGCACTCATAGTAGATATTCCTCTTGCAAAATACCATATGAAAGATAAAGGTGCTGACAAATTCAAAATATTAGATGAACCTATTACCCTTGAACAATATGGTATAGCATTTAAAAAATGAAATGATAACCTTAAAAATCAGATACAAAAAACATTAGATGAAATGTATAATGACAGTACCGTTAATAAAATTGCACAAAAATATAATGAATATGATATTGAAGCTTCTTTAATATCCCCATAAACCCCATTTATTTTAATCTGATTTTTTTTAGAAAAGAAAAATATAGTATAAAATATCCCCGTTATAATGTTCAAAAAAAATAATCTTTAATTTTTACAGAAATACTTTATAATTTAATTAATCATAATTATATTTAGGATAATTAGAAAATCCTAGTTTAATAAACAAACGAATATATTAATAATTACTTAAAAAATTAAGAGAATAGTTGACACGCCCGTGTCAATCGTAAGTCCAATCGAAAAGATAGATTATATAACAAAGGAGTTTAATAATGGAAAAATTAAAATTTAAGGACTTAAATATATCACCTGAAATTCAGAAAGCCGTTGAAGATATGGGATTTGAAGAAGCATCCCCCATACAATCATTAGCTATACCACAAATTTTAGCACATAAAGATGTTACAGGACAGGCACAAACAGGAACTGGAAAAACAGCTGCTTTTGGAATACCTTTACTTGAAAATTTAGATAGTAACAATAATGAATTACAAGCAATTATACTGTGCCCTACTCGTGAATTAGCAATACAAGTGGCAGAAGAATTAAAAAAATTATCCAAATATTTACCTAAAATTGATGTACTTCCAGTATATGGTGGACAACCTATAGATAGACAAATTAAGGCTCTGCAAACTGGAGTACAAGTAATTATTGGAACACCCGGAAGAGTTATGGACCATATTGATAGAAGAACTATCGATTTAAGCACTATAAAAACAGTAATTTTAGATGAAGCAGATGAAATGCTTGATATGGGTTTTAGAGAAGATATAGAATACATATTAGAAGATATTCCTATGGATAGACAGTTTTTACTGTTTTCTGCTACATTACCTCCAGAAATAATGCAATTAGCAAAAAGATACCAGAATAATCCGGAAATTGTGAAAATTACAAAACATGAATTAACTACACCAGATGTTGAGCAGAAATACTTTGAAGTTAAAGAGGATATGAAACTGGAATTATTATCCAGATTATTAGATTTGAATAACTTTGATTTATCATTAGTATTCTGTAATACAAAAAGAAAAGTTGATAAACTTGTTAGTCATTTACAAATCAGAGGATATCTAGCTGATGGATTACATGGTGACTTAACTCAAAACCAACGTGACCGTGTGATGAATAAGTTTAAGAGCGGAAGTTTAGAAATTCTAGTTGCTACTGATGTCGCTGCAAGAGGTATTGATGTTAGTGGAGTTGAAGCAGTATTTAATTATGACATACCAAATGATAATGAATATTATGTTCATAGGATAGGTAGAACTGGAAGAGCTGGAAAAACAGGAAAAGCTTTCAGTTTTGTATCAGGCCGTGAAATATACCAATTAAGAGATATTCAAAGATATGCAAAAACTAAAATTGATCAAGCACCTATTCCATCAATAAGTGATGTTGCAGAGGTCAAAAAAGACAATTTTATTGAACAATTAAAAGAAAGAATTAAAACTGAGAATATTTCTAAAGAAATATATATTATTGAAAAACTCATTGAAGAGGATTTTAATTCCATAGATATTGCTGCAACATTACTTAAAGGTATAATGGATGACAGCAAATACAAAGAGGAAGAATTTGGTGATACTGAGGCACATGAAGGTTTTGTAAGATTCTTTATGAGTGTTGGAAGAAAACAGGATATGAGTGTTAGTGTAATCATAAATGCTATTCATGAAAAGACCGGCCTTAATGGGCATCAGATAGGAAATATTGATATTTTTGATAACTTTTCATTCGTTGAAATTCCTGATGCGGCTGCTTCAGACTTTTATAGGTTTATGGGCGAAACATATATTGAAAATAAGCATGTTCACATAGAACCTGCACGTCCTCGTGAAAAATCTAAAAAGAATACGCCTAACAAAACATTTAGGAATCATAATAAACGTTCTAGAAAAAGTAGGAAATTTAATCCTCATAGACATGATAATTATAATAGAAATGATAATTACAATCATCATGAGAATTATAATAGAAACAATTATTCCAAGGAAAACTTCAAGAATAATTATAGAAAAAATACGTATAGAAAAACTAGTTATGGAAATGATAATTACAGAAATAATTATGATAACAATAACTATCGTAAAAATAATTATAGAAATGAGGATAATGATTATTAATCATTTCTCTTCTTTTTTTAAAAAAAATATTATAAGGTTTTTATATGATTAGCAATTGTTTTTGCTAAACTTATTGTGGCAACTTCACTTTTTAGAGTGTTGGTTCCTTGTACACTTCTTGCTCCAGCAGCATATATTTTTAATATAGCATCATTTACTAACACTGGATGTACACATATTACATCAACAGATACTGCTCCTTGTTCTTTTAATATGTTTATTGCATTAACTATTGTTCCACCAGTACTTATTATGTCATCTATTATGACTACTTGTTTATTTTCTACTGATATGTTTTTTGTTTTTGTTTCAACTACTTCTGGAGATATTCTCACTTTTTCTAGGTAATCATAATCTGTATCTAATTGTGTTGCTATTTCTTTTGCAAATCCTTGTGCCCCTTTGTCTGGTGCTAGTATGATTGGTTTTTCTTCAAATGTGTTTTTTATATGTTCTGCTATTGCGGGCATTGCTGATAAGTTATCTGCTGGGACATCATATAAATCACATATGCTTTGTTCGTGTAAGTTTACTGATATTAACCTTTTAATTCCCATACTTTGGAGTAATTTGGCTGTTGCTTTTGCAGAGATACATTCTGTTTCTTTAAATCTGCGTTCTTGACGACTGTATCCTAGGTATGGTGATATTACTGTGATGTCTTCTATGTTCATATCATTTAATGTGTCCAATATGAAGAATAGTTCCATCATATTTTCATCTTGAGGATATCCTGTTGATTGGATTACATATACTTTCTCATTTTCTGGTATTTCTTCTTTTATTCGTAGATATCTTTCCCCATCTGGGAATTTTTTTGTTTCTACGGAACATAATTTATCGTTTAATTCTCTAGCTACTTGTGCAGCTAATGCTTGTGAAGCTGATCCACCGATTATCACAATTTTTCTCCCCTTTAGATTAATATAATGTTATATCAAAAAATAATTTTTTTTATTATGTAAGATTATGTTTTTTATTTTTAAAATATTTAGTTAAATAACGATGTTAATTTAGTATACAATTAAATTAAATAAAATATAAAAAGAATAATAATGAGAATAAAAAAAATATGAAAAAAAGAAAATTTAAATAATTGGAGTAAAATACCATGCATGAATTATCTATGGCAAACAGTATGGTAGAAGCCATATTAGATACTGCAAAGAAAAACAATGCAATTAAAATTAATGAAGCTGTTTTTGAAGTTGGTGAACTAACTATGCTAAATCCTGAACAATTAAGGTTCATGATGGATGTGCTTAGGGAAGGAACCATATTTGAAGATGCTGAAATAATCATCAATATGATTCCAACAAAAATAGAATGTGAATCATGCGGATTTACAGGAGAAACTAAAACTGATGAAAATATGGATCATTTAATGACAGTTGCAACATGCCCTGAATGTGATAATACCAGGGTCCACATTTTACAAGGACAAGAATGTAATATAAAAACTATAAAAATTGAGAAGGATGATAAAGATGCATAATGTAGCAAGTATTGAAATAGAACAAGATATTATTCAAGCAAATGATAAATTAGCATACGAAAATAGAACTAAATTTGATGAAAATGGCGTATTCGCAGTAGACCTTGTAGGTGCTGTAGGTTCTGGAAAAACATCATTACTTGAAAAACTTATTGATGAAATGGATGATGATATTGGAGTTATCGCAGGAGATATATTAAGTAAATTCGATGCACAAAGAATTGAAGCAAAAAAAGTACCCGTAAAAGGATTAAATACTGGAAAAGAATGTCATTTAGATGCACACTTAATAGAACATGCATTACCTGATGTACCATTAGATGACATATCAATATTGTTTATTGAAAATGTTGGAAACTTAATCTGTCCTGCAGACTTTAATCTAGGAGTTCATGTAAGAACAGTAATCATTAGTGTTACCGAAGGTGACGACACTGCAGAAAAACATCCAATGATTTTCAAAGGCGCTGATATGGCAATAGTTAATAAAGTTGATTTGGCTGATGCTGTTGGTGCAGATGCAGATAAAATGGTTAAAGATATTAAAACCATTAACCCTGATATCCCAGTTGTTAAATGTAGTTTAAAAACTGGTGAAGGTGTACAGGAAATTATTGATTTATATAAAAAATTCCAATCAGATAAAAATTAATTTTTACTATTTTTTTAACTTTTTTTGGGGAGAGTATACTATGAAAATATGGATAGATATTGTTAATTCACCACATGTTCGATTTTTTAATGGAATAATTAAACAGTTAAAAGCTGATGGTCATGAAATATTGATAACTGCAAGAGATTTTTCAAATATCCATGCATTATTAGATATTTTTGAATTAGAATATGTATCCATAGGAGATCATGGAGTTACCCTTGAAGAAAAGTTATTATCCAGCACTAAACGAGCATATGAACTTTCAAAGTTTATAGCAAAACAGGATATTGATATTGCAATTACAAAGCACTCCATTGAACTTCCAAGAGTAGCATTTGGTCTTGGAATACCAAACATATTTATTTTAGATAACGAGCATGCAATTGCTGCAAATAAATTAACTCTTCCATTAACTAATAAGCTAATCATCCCGGAAATATTTGATGTGTGGAATACTATTCATTTTGGTATGAACCCTAATGATATTGTAAGGTATAATGGTACTTGTGAAGTTACTCATTTAGAAGATTTTGAATATAATGAAAATATTATAGAAGACCTGGATTTACAACTAAATAATGAGAAAATTATTTTAATGAGGCCTGAACCATCTTTAGCTTCCTATTTAGATACTGATTGCACTAAATCTGTTTTGACACCAATTGTAGATGCTTTAAATGATCAGGCAGACATATTAATCCTGCCAAGATTTAGAACTCAGGGAGAAATATTTAAGGATTTAGAGAATGTTCATATTCTTAAAACACCCATAGATACTTTTAGTCTTATGAAACGGGCAGATTTAGTGATAGGTGCTGGTGGAACTATGAATAGAGAATCAGCACTTCTAGGAACACCAGTTATTTCATGTTATCCTGGAAAACAGTTGTCTGTTGATAAATATTATACAGATAAAGGTCTTATGCTTCGTTCAACTAATCTGGATGAAATTATTAAATTAGCAAAGGAATTATTATCTTCTAAAAAGGAAATAAAAACTTTAAAAACAGATAACTTAATTGATTTAATTGTTAATGAAATTTATAAAACTTATGAAGAACATCAGAAATAGAGTAAATGGACTAGTCGGGAGTTGAACCCGAGGCCTCCGCCATGCCAAGGCGACGCTCTACCAGGCTGAGCTACTAGCCCAAAAATTATTAACAATTATAATATATATTTTTAAATTTATTATACTTAACTATTTTTTTCAAACTTTTTTTTATTTACAAAAATTTTAATATTAAAAAATATTAATATAAATATAGTAATATAATTTAAGAAATTATGTATTTCTAAAATTTAAATAAAATAATATAATAATTATTTTAGGACAGATGATTATATGGCATTAATAGCGTCAAGTCACCTGATGTTAATTATAGAAGTAGCTATTCTGATGCATTTAGGAGTTTTATTACTATTAAATTTTATTCCATTAAATTTCAGTTTAGTGTTTGTTCTATCATTAATTTTAGGTGTTGGTATAACAATTCTATTCGGTATAGATGCAGCATGTCTTGTACTGCCTATGTTTAATCATCACGAATTTACTCACCCATATGGTCCTCTGGCTATACTGGTTGTGGTAACGTCGTGGTCGATAATACCCGTGATAGAGGACCAGGGGTCTAAAACTTCAAATATACGATTATTATTAATATTAATCACTGCAGGTGTTACTCTTTTTGGAGCAATTGTGCACCGTGATTTCTTAATAATGTGGGCTCTTGGTCTTATTGCTGGTTTCTTAATAATTAGTAAAAATTTCAAACAAGAACGTTCATACATAAATATTCGTAATGTATTCTTAATAATTGTAGGTTTATTAATAGTGTTTGGACTGATGGAAGGACTATCTCAATTATTAAACATGCAAATTATTAGTCCATTATCAAGAATTGATCGTATGAGTAATAACCAATTATCCAGTTTAAAGATGGTTATGGGAAATACTAATCTTTGGGGACATACAGCTAATGCTACATACTGGGGAAGTTCCGGTCTTGGAAATAGTGATGGTTACATATCATTACCTTTAACATTCATTACATTCTTCGGTTTACCATTCCCATTATTCTATGGTATATTAGTAACTAAAAAAGACGTAATTGATTATTTCTTACCTGGAATATTCGGTGTAGGTTTTGACTTTGGTTACATTGCATTAGCAGTTACAATCATATGGATTATAAGTGTAATACTCATAGGAATTAAAGTTCTGAACAAATATAGAATTCAGCGTGAACGTGGAAATAAAAAATATTTAGGACGTGAGGCGTTACTTACAGGTTCATTATCAGCATTTATTGCACAAACCATACTTGGATTTTTCATAATTACAAGGACAATAAATGGTTCTGCTATGATTACATACCTGTTCTTAAGTGCTATGGTACTTGCTCATGTAGTAACAACCAAACGTTAAATAATCCCCTAATTTTTTTTTAATAAAACTTTAAAAAAATAATACTTTTTTCTATTAAAATAATTTTGTCAAGTACTCAAAATATAATACTTTTTTTGTACATATATTGTAATAAGATTATTAAATAATTTTGTTATAGGATATGTGAATTATGAGCATAATTACAACAGTAGTCGGTAGTTATCCTACAAGAAGTTATGAGGCTGAAAGTTTTAATGATAAAATTACCAAATCTTTAGGTTTATTTGATCCGTATAAACAATCAATAATTAATTCTGTAAAAGCATTTGTTGAAGCAGATATTGATATTATTTGTGATGGTCAAGTTCGTGAAGATATGGTTAAAATTTTTGCAAGTAAAATTAATGGTTTCCGAATTGAGGATAATACAACTTTTATAAATGGTAAAATTACACCTGCACCTCACCCAATCTCTGTTAAGGATTTTAAAATAGCATTTAAAATTGCACATTCATTAAATTCCCAATTTAAATTAAATGCACCTTTGGAAGATATTTTTAATCATGAGGCAAAAGGTGTTAAGGGTATTTTAACTGGTCCTACAACACTTATTCATTCATCTATGATTGAAAATTTTTATTCATCTAGGGAAAATGCAATTTATGATATTGCAAAAGCATTGCTTGTTGAAGCTAAAGAACTGGAAAAAGCTGGAGCATGTGCCATTCAAATTGATGAACCGTTTATTTCCACGGGTGTTGAAGATATTAATGTTTCTAGAACAGGTGTTGAAATAATTAGTGAAGAATTAGATATTCCTGTTATTTTACATGTTTGTGGTGATTTAAAAGATGTTTTACCTGATTTATTAAAATTTAATGTTGATATTTTGGATTTTGAATTTTCAGGAATGCCCCAGAATATAGGTGCATTGAAAAAAGCATGGTCATCAAATATTAATAAATATATTGGAATTGGCTGTGTAAACACAAGATTAGATGAAGTGGATAAAATAGAAGATGTTAGAAATACTGTGTGTAATGTAAAGGATATTATTAAAAGTGATAAATTAATTATTGATCCGGATTGTGGTATGAGAACTTTGACTACTGATTTAAGTGAAGGAAAATTAGATTTGTTAAAGACAATTAAGGGGGAGGATATTTAATGGCAAAATTTATTAGAGCCAATAATATTGCAAATGCTTGGTTAACCTGTGTCAAGAAAATAATGCTTGAAGGAAATGAAGTTCGTGATGAACGGGGTAGTTTAACAAAGGAAATTCAGAATGTGATGATTGAGATAACAAATCCTGGTGATGATACTATCCCTGAATGTTCTCCTTGGCATGATGATAGGCTTGAAACTTATAAACAGGAACTTTTAGATCCAAATAATGATCAGGGTTTTGTTTATACTTATGGGAATAGGTTGCGTAAATATTTTGATATTGATCAATTGGATACTTGTATAGATAAATTAAATAATTGTAGGGAATCACGTCGTGCTATTGCTATTACTATTGATCCTATTCAGGATAATAAGGTTGATGAGATTCCTTGTTTGCAGGAGATTGCATTTTTAATTCGTGATGATAAACTTTATATGACTGATTTTTTTAGGAGTAATGATTGTGGTGGTGCAACTTTTCCTAATTTGTTTGGTATTCGTGAAGTAGGTTATTATGTTGCTGATAATACTGATACGGAGTTAGTTAATATGGTTCATCATGCTATGAGTCTTCATATTTATGAGCATGATTGGGATAAATGTAGGGATATATTGAAAAAATGGTAAGATAACTTTAATATCCATAATATTTATTATAAATAAAGATTATATTAAGCAATATTAAGGTATTAGAGAAATTTATTGGATTAAACTAATATTGAAAGAATATAAACTATTTTTTATAGGAGATACGGAATATGAGCGAAAGTATGAACATAGAAGCAAAGAAAATTGCTGATAAGATGGTTAAAGATGAAGAAAAATTAAAATTAAAATCATTCACATTAGAAAATGGAACCCTCGTTATTGATTGTGGTGTTGAAGCAAAAGGAAGTATTAAAGGTGGAGAATTATTTACCAAAGTTTGTCTTGGTGGAATATGTGATGTTGGTATATCCATCCCTGGAGATTTAAGTGATATTATGGCTATGCCTGCAGTAAAAGTTAAAACTGATTTCCCAGCGTTAACTACACTTGGTTCACAAAAAGCCGGATGGAATATTAAGGTTAATGGATACCAAGCAATGGGTTCCGGTCCTGCTCAGGCACATAAATTTAAAGATGATAAAATTTATGAATTAACAGGTTATACTGAAGAATCTGATATTGCAGTAATTACACTTGAATCAAACAAACTTCCTACTGAAGAAGTTGCTGAATATATTGCTAAAGAATGTGGTGTGAAAACTGAAAACTTAACTATTCTTGTTGCACCTACTTCATCTTTAGTTGGTTCTATCCAGATTTCAGGACGTGCTTTAGAAGTTGGTGTATATAAAATGTATGAAGTTATGGGATTTGATGTAACTAAAATTACATATGCTGCAGGTATTACTCCAATTACTCCTGTTGATCCAGATACTCTTAAAGCTATGGGAAAAACTAATGATGCTATTATCTTTGGTGGAAGAACATATTATTATATTGAACCAGAAGAAGGAGAAAGCTTGGAAGAGTTAGCTACCAATTTACCATCTTCATCATCAGAAAATTATGGTAAAAGTTTCCTAGAATTCTTTGAAGAAGCTGATGGAGATTTCTATAAAATCCCTAAAGAAGTATTTGCACCAGCACAGGTTATTGTGAATGATATGGTTACTGGTGAAATGTTCCATACTGGTAGTATTGATTTAGAAAGACTTAAAAAATCATTTGAAGTTAAAGAAGTTAAATTTTTATAAAAAAAATTATATGAGAGTTGTTAATTAATGTCTAAAAGAATTGGTATTTGCAGCACTACTTTTGCGCGTTATGATATGGCAAGTGCTGCTATTAAACAAATTAAAAAACAAGTAACTGGGGTTAAATTTATTGAATCTTATGTTCCTGGTGTTAAGGATTTGCCTGTTGCAGCTAAGAAATTAATTGAAGAGGAAAATTGTGACATTGTTATGGCATTTGGTATGCCTGGTGGAGAAAAGATTGATAAATTATGTGCTCATGAAGCTAGTACTGGGTTAATTCAAGCACAACTTATGACAAATACTCATATATTAGAAGTTTTTGTTCATGAGGATGAAGGTAAGGATGATAAGGATTTGAAAGAATTAATGTTTAACAGAGCTACACAACATGCAGATAACCTTGTTAAAATGTTATTCAAACCAGAACAGATGAAACGTGAAGTTGGAACCGGTATTCGTGAAGGTCGAGAAGATAAAGGACCTTTATAGTTAATTAACAACAATTATTACTAACCTCCTCATTTTAACTTTTTTTAAATGTTTTTTTGTTAATATTTTCCTGAATTCTTTTAAAGTAAAATAGATAATTTAAAAAATTATTTGATTATCAATTGTAAAATTAAGACATTTATTTTAGAAAATAAGCAATTAGAATCAATATTTTTTTATGAATTTGAAAAAATAAAAAATTTACAGAAACAATAAAAATCAAACTTATTTTTTAACAATATTTATTAAAATAGTATTTATATAATTTTTTATAAAATATTGCAATAAATAAACAATATACAATATAATAATAAAATAAATACCAAAAAGTATAGTATATATTAGGTATATAAGAAATTATGTTATGATGAATAATAATGAAGAAGAGTTAAAACTCAAACTTTCAACATTAGATTGTAACACATCAACCAAATATTATCAAGTAACCCAAACACTCAACGATACACAAAAACACAAAATTAAAACATACTTCAAATACTATACACCCGAAAACTTTGATAATTTAGAAAATGTAGCTGGAAAAACTACCGGTTGGATGTGTAAAAGTGATGATGTTTCGAAAGTAGAGGAGTTATTAGGAATAACTGAAACTAGAGAGAAATATACATCAAAGTATAATAATAATCAAAGAAAAACCTCTGATGAAATACCAAATTTATTAGAAAAGGTTGCATTAAGTTTTTCCAAATAAACTTTACTTTTTTTTAACGACGCCACGTATTTCCACATTTAGTGCAACGATAAAAAATAGTAGTGGCCTCATCAGATTTACGTGTCTGAACCATCCACCATTCCAATTCCCTATTATGACACCTATAACATAACCCAGTAGTCGTAGGCATAGTATTAACCTTATCACCTGCAACAATAATGTCCTGCTTATCAGAAACATCCTGTTCAATCAGATAATCCTTCTTGTTTTCCTCACTAATTACTTTCTCATAACCACACCCATAACAATGCAAAATGTTATGTTTTGGTAATAAAACTTTTCCACATTTTGGACAAAATTCCATGAAATAATACCCCATAAACTAGTTCTAAAATATTATTTATTTTTCATCACTAATATACCAACAATTAATATAGTAGATAAAACAAATATTGTATAGTATATAGAATATATAATGTTATATCATAAATGTATTCTAAGTTATTATATGAAAATATGGGAATCATCTTCCCAATTTGACTGTAATAAATAAACTAATAATATTAGTTTAACTAAAAGGGAAAACAATCCCTTTACTACACAATAAAACAAAATTGGATGTGGCCAAACGGCTGAACAATGAGGTGTATATTAATGTATAAACATATGCAAGAAGCATGGAAAAACCCAAGTGAATCATACGTAAAAGAACTAATGAGAGAAAGATTACCTAAATGGAGAAGACAACCTGTAATTATCAGAATTGATAAACCTACAAGAATTGATAAAGCTCGAAAATTAGGTTACAAAGCAAAAACAGGATATGTTGTTGCAAGAATCAGAGTAAGAAGAGGATCCAGAAGAAAATCCAGATTCAAAAACGGTAGAGATCCAAAAAGAATGGGTGTTAACAAAATTTCTGGAGCAAAATCCATTCAAAGAATGGCTGAAGAACGTGTAGCACGTAAATATCCTAACTTAGAAGTTCTAAATTCCTACTGGGTATGGGAAGATGGTAAAGCAAAATACTACGAAGTAATCCTAGTTGATCCACAACGCCCAGAAATCCAACACGATAACAAAATCAACTGGATATGCAGTAAAAAACACACAAGACGTGCATTCCGTGGTTTAACAAGTGCTGGTAAAAAAGGTAGAGGATTACGTCACAAAGGTAAAGGTGCTGAAAAGGTTAGATAGATGATACATAACATTTCCTATCGAACTTTTGTTTATGGTACGGAGGATGAGGAAAAAGTAATGACTGCAATAAGTCATATTTTCCCATCCATTTTACCAGAAAAAACCATCAATGAAGATTATTTTGGTAATAAAATCACAATATTAACTGAAAAAATTACCAAAAAAAGATCTAACAAGGATATTATTGCATTCTTAAATGATAATTTATCAGATGATGATAAAAATATTATTAAAGAAGAATTAAGTCGCAGAATAGATGATAAAGGAAATTTGTTCTTAAGATTTGATAAGCAATCAGCTTATGATGAAGAACTGAAATTAACATATTCTGGTGATGCAATACATGTTCGAATAAAAATTGCTAGTTATCCAGTAAGTAAAGATAATGCAATTAAAGTTGCTCATAAAATCTTTAACTTCTTATAACTAATATTTTTTATAAATAAATAAACTATTTCTAGGTTAATATTATGACTATTTTTTATGACTTTAACATACTTCCTAAAGAAGAAGTAATTGAAACTTTAGAAGATTTTGGTTTTAAAGGTGCATGTATATTCTATGATTCTAAAAAGTATTTAGAAAATAATTTAATAGAAAAGTTTAATGAATTAAATGAATCAACTAATTTAAATTTATATCATGGAATTGTTATTGATGAAACTAATCCACAATTTTTAAGGAAAGAAGTTCAGCGTCATTATAAGAAAGTTGATTTGATTATGGCTAATGGTGGAGACAGTAAAATTAATAGAATAATTTGTGAAACTCCTCAAATTGATATTATTAATCATCCTTATTTAAATAAGAGAAATAGTGGTATTAACCATATTTTAGCTAAGTTACTTAAAGAGAATAATATTAGTGTAAATATTAATATGAGAGATATTCTTGAACATAGGGGTTTTTTTAGGGCTAGAACTCTTACTCAGATAAATCAGTTAATTATGTTGCAGAGAAAGTATGATTTTAGATGTGTTCTTAGTAGTGGTAGCAGATCTTTTTATGATGTTAAATCTCCAAAAAGCATGATTTTGTTAAGTCAACTCATGGACATGGACATTAACTATGCTAAAAAATGCATAACACAATACCCTGAAGAAATTATCAAAAACATAACTATCCATAAAGAAAGTATTGTTCAAGGTGTAAGAATAATTAAAGATTAAATAAATTATTTACATGACCGGATGATAACATGAAACTAAAAATATTACCGCCAACATTAAGAGAAAAAAAAAGATACATAGGACTAAAATTATACAGCCAAAACAGAATCAAAAAAGAAGAAATATTCAACATATTATGGAATAGTATAATAAACCTCTATGGTGAAATTGAAGGAAGTAAAATCAATTTATGGATAGTTGAAACAAGAGAAGTAAAAAACAATAAAAGATTCCAACAGAACATAATTGTCAAATGTCAAAGAGGCTACGAAGAAAAAACAATAACCGCATTCAACACAATATTCAGACAAAAAGACAACAGAATAGTAGTACATACAGTAGGTACTTCCGGAACTATAAAATCACTTAATAAAAAATATAACCTCCTAAACAAATAAACTCTTTTTACAAAAAATTGATAGTGTCAACACTTGTGGGTATGAATTTCATATTACAATATAGTTACAAAA
>CAMNFZ010000016.1 GCA_946537725.1 uncultured Methanosphaera sp. | reverse complement strand
GTTCATACATGTCTGGTGGTGTAGGATTCACTCAATATGCTACAGCAGCATACACTGACGAAATCTTAGACGACTTCGTATACTACGGTAAAGACTACGTAGAGAAAAACTATGGTGGATTATGTCAAGCTGAAGCTTCAACCGAAGTAGTAAGAGACATTGCAAGTGAAGTAACCCTTTACGCATTAGAACAATACGAAACCCCAGCAGCACTCGAAGACCACTTCGGTGGATCACAAAGAGCATGTGTAGCTGCAGCAGGTGCAGGTTGTTCAGTAGCATTCGCAACTGCTAACTCCAACGCAGGTGTAAACGGATGGTACTTAAGTCAATTATTACACAAAGAAGGTCACAGCAGATTAGGATTCTACGGTTACGACTTACAAGATCAATGTGGATCATCCAACTCCTTATCCATAAGAAGTGACGAAGGTCTTATCCACGAATTAAGAGGTCCTAACTACCCTAACTACGCAATGAACGTAGGTCACCAACCTGAATATGCAGGTATTGCTCAAGCACCTCACGCAGCAAGAGGAGACGCATTTGCACTTAACCCATTAATCAAAGTTGCATTTGCAGATAACAACTTAACATTCGATTGGGCTAACCCAAGAGCATGTATCGCAAAAGGTGCAATCAGAGAATTCATGCCTAGCGGTGAACGTGACTTAATTAACCCTGCATTATAAGTAGGTTAATTACTAGAATATAAGGGTATCATTTATATATAACAAGGAATATATATAGTAGTGAAGTTTCCGAGTAAACTTTAAGTATTGAAATATATTCAATAATAGTTAATAGATTGGATTGGCAAGGTACGACCCGTATTACATTCGTAGACGAGGTACGGTCTGCACTTTCCGATTATTTAAACTATTATTATACTTTTACTGGGAATAATTAGGGATTATAGTTCATACTTAGGAAACTAGTGCCCTTATATTTTATTCTCTTTTAAGAACTATTTTTTTTTATTTTTAAATCAATTTAACTATTTTTAAAAAAAGAATTTTTTCTCTCTAAGAATTTAAAAAAAGATTTGGGGGATTAATTAATAAACATAATTACTTTCATGTTTAATTACTTCATCATTTTCACAAACAATATTTCCACGATTAATAGTCATAATATTTTTTCCTATAAAAGTTCTATCTTCAAATGGAGTATATTTGCCTTTAGTGTAGAAAGTATCTATATCTATTTTACCTTCTTGTTTCATATCAAGCACAGTTATATCTGCATCATATCCAACTTTTATTTCACCCTTATCTGGTATTTTAAATATTTTTGAAGGATTGTAACTGGTTAGTCGAACAATTTCATTTAAACTAAGTCTATTATTATTTACTTCTGTTAATAGTAATGGTAATGTATTTTCAAGTCCGGGTATACCTGCAGCACTTGTCCAAGTATTTTTCTGTTTTTCTTCTAATGTATGTGGTGCATGATCTGTTCCTATAGAATCAAATTCATTCAAATATTCTAGGCTTATATTATAATTTTTATCTCTTAGTGGCGGATTGGTTTTTGCTTTAATTCCATAACTTTCATAGATACTATTATCTAGGAATATATGGTGGGGTGTTGCTTCTATACTGATATTTAATTTAGTTTTTGCTTCATGTATTAATTCTAATGTTTGTCTGGTACTGATATGACATAAATGTAATTGTAAATTCAATTTTTTTGCATATTCTATTGCTCTATTTACTGATATTAGTTCTGCTAAAGCACTTCGTGCATAACTGTAAGTTATTGTTTTATTATCATTTTCGGGATTACTGCTTAATGTCTTTATATTATAATCCACTATTGTTTTATCTTCACAATGTAGACTTAATGGTTTTTTTGTTTTTGACACATATTTGAACATTTCAAATAATTCATTATTTTCGTATAAATCCATAAATATTTTGTAAGATGCTGGTTTTTCATTTAATATTTCCATTACATCTTTTCCTGTTTTTACACCTGCGTGTAGTGCATAATCTACATATGATTTCTTTTTTGCTATTTCTTTTTTTTCTATGAAATTTTGTAGGGTGTCTGTTTGTGGCTTTGTATTGGGCATGTCTATTATTGTAGTGTATCCTCCATGTGCGGCTGCTTGACTGCCGGTTGTCCAATCTTCTTTGTGTGTTAAACCAGGATCTCTGAGGTGTACGTGTGGGTCAATTAATCCTGGTATTATATAATTCTCATTTATGTTTATTATGTTGTCTGTTGTT
The DNA here is from genome assembly GCA_946537725.1 of uncultured Methanosphaera sp. GTDB lineage: Archaea > Methanobacteriota > Methanobacteria > Methanobacteriales > Methanobacteriaceae > Methanosphaera. Next base: position 21,388 of record CAMNFZ010000016.1, on the reverse strand, counting down.
TTATCGGATTGCAGTAATTCTGTTGTTATTTTTTTTATTTTTCCATTTTCTATTATGAGGTTTATTATTTTATTGTCTGTTGTTTTACAATTTTTTAATATCATATTTGACATTTTATTCATCCTCATTTGTTTTTTGGATAATTTTAATTATCTTTATTTATTAATAATATATGTTACAAATTTTAATATATATTTTAAAAATTTTTAGTTGGTTTTTATGCAAATCGAAAAGTTTGTTGAAAATATAATTGTTAATGACAAAAAACAGTTTCTTGAAGATAATAAATTGTCTTCTTTAAAATTGGTTAATAAAGAAAATGTTACTCCGGTTATTGCTGATTTTACGGAATATTCTCCTTTACATAATGGTCATTTATTTTGTATGCAGGAAGCTAAACGTTTACATCCTGAAGCATTATTTGTTGCTGTTATTCCAGGACTTTTTGAGCGTAATGGTAGGGGACTTCCATATATAATGACTAGGTATAAACGTGCTGAGTTGGCTATTAAATTGGGTGCTGATGTTGTGGTTGAAGGACCGCCTATGGGTATTATGGGTTCGGGTCAATATTCATTATGTTTGTCATTAATGTTTAAAGCATTAAATGCAGATTATATTCCTAGGGGATATATTAGTGATGACCCTAAATTTAAAATAATACTTGATTACATAAATAATGGTAAGGGAGTAGCACCAAAACCATACAAAATTATTTCAATGGAAGATAAAAAAGTGTTACTTGAAGGAAAATTAAACAATGATGATTATGTTATTGTTTCCTTATCCAAATCTTTAACAAAGATTAACTTTAATTTTAAGAATAAATTTATTTTTGTCCCAAGACTGGAAAATGTAAGTGGAACAAAGATTCGAGAATTAGTTTCAAATGGACATGTAGATGAATTAGACGACATGTTACCACAGGAAACTATTGATATGCTAAAAACAGAAATTTCAAAAAATCAAGCACCATTACACGATGTAAGAGCATACTCTCGTTTACTAGAAAATGTTAATACATTCTCATCTGAAGAATTAAATAACTTAAATTTAATAGATTCTCAAACAGTTGAAAATATATTAGAAAACAGACCTTTTAAGACACTTAAACAATTAACAGATAGTATAACACAAGGATTTAGTACACATAGAAAACAAAGAATATTAAGCATATTAGAAGTAGGTATTTTTAAGGATGAAATACATAAATATATAAATAATTATCCACAAAAAATCAGAGTATTAGGATATAAAAATAAAGAAGTTCTAAAAAAATTTGAACAGAATTTAAAAAATAATTTACAAGGAGATAATGGAAAAATATGGCAATAGATGATAAAGCTTTCATAAGATTAAATTACACAGGTAAAGTAAAAGAAACTGGAGAAGTATTCGACACAACATACCAAGAAGTTGCAGAAGAAGCAGGAATAGCAAATCCAGAAAAAGATTACCACCCAATGGTTTTAGCAGTTGGATCAAGCCAATTATTACCAAAATTACACGAAGAAATACAAAAATTAGATGTAGGAGATAAACAAACAGTAGAAATCGCATCAGAAGATGCATTCGGTAAAAGAGATCCAAGCAAAATACAATTAATACCAATGAAAGAATTCAAAAAACAAAACATAAAACCATTTGTAGGAATGCCTTTATCATTAGAAGGAAATCATGGTATAGTTAGAACAGTTGATGGTGGAAGAGTAAGAGTAGACTTCAACCATGAACTAGCAGGTAAAGACATAGTATACGATTTAGAAATTGTAGAAACAATTGAAGACAATGAAGAAAAAATCAAAGGATTAATAGAAGTATACTATGGAAACCCTAACTTAAACTTAGATGAAGTAAAAATAGAATTCGAAGATGATATAGCAAAAATTAATTTAGGATTACTTGCAGGATTTGACCAAAGAACAGCACAAGAAGTAACACTCTCAAAATTCAGAGTAGCAAGAGAAACCTACGAAAACATTGAAGAAATCGAAAAAGTACAATTTATCGATGAATTCGAAGACAAAGCTCCAGAAGCAGAAAACGAAGAAGAAGAAATTCCTGAAGTTTTACCTGAAGATGAAGAATAAGTATTTAGGTAATAAACTCCTAAATCCTTTTTTTATAAAATTTCTGAAGTCATTTCAATCATTTTTTCGCATTGAATTAAATCTTCAATAGTATTTAAAACAGTACTAATATTCTCATTTTCAATGATACATACTAACTTTGTATCATCAACATATGATTCAACAAAACCTTCATTATCCGGATATAATGATTGGTAAGCTATTTCGGCATATTTGTTGTTAACATAATTAAAAGTTATTTTGGTTTTAATATTCATGTGTAATTTTTTGTTTTTTAAAGTTTATATTTAATTAGTAATGTTATGACTTTTTCTATACTAAATTATTAACAGAATTTATATATAATATCTTTAACAAATCATAAACTAGTATATTCGATTAACATAAATAATCGATATTTTAATAGAATACTATTTATTGTATTATTACAAGAATTTTTTCATATTCTTTTAATGAAAAAATATTATTTAACGGAGGAAAAAAGAAATGGTAAGACCATACACAAGAAAAGATTATATTAGAAAAATCCCAGCATCAAAAATTGTACAATATGATATGGGTAACTTATCCGAAGATTTCCCATTAGAAATCTCATTAGCAGTTAAAGATCACACACATTTAACTCACAACTCATTAGAAGCAGCAAGGATTGCATCTAACAGATACTTACAAAGAACCACAGGTAAACTCGGTTACAGATTAAAAATCAGAGTATACCCACACCACATAGTAAGAGAAAACCCAATGGCAACCGGAGCAGGTGCAGATAGGGTACAAAGTGGTATGAGAGGAGCATTCGGTAAAGCAGTAAGTTCAGAAGCTTTAGTACGTAAAAACCAAAAAGTTATCACAGCATACGTAAATGTAAAAGACTTCGAAAGTGCAAAAACAGCACTCTACAGAGCTGCAATGAAATTACCAGTATCCTGTAAATTAGTAGTTGATAAAGGACACGACCTTGTTCAATTCTAATTAAACTATAACTAGTATTTGAAAGGATTTAATAATAGAATAAATAGTGGAATTTATATAACCACATCTAAATCAACTAATACTAGTTGGTTTTAATCCTTTAAAAGTTATATAAATAAAGCATTAATAATGGAATAAAATTATAAAGAAGAGTGTTATAAATGAACTATGTTGAATTTTTTAAACAGCTTTCAAAGGATGATATTCCTGTAGCTGGAGGTAAAGGGGCAAATCTAGGAGAATTGACAAATGCAGGAATTCCTGTACCACCAGGATTTGTAATTACCGCAGGAACATATCAGAAATTCATCACAGAAACTGGAATTGTAGATCAAATAAATGCAATGTTAGCAAGTTTAGATATCAATAATACAAGCGAATTACAAAAAGTAGCAGAAGATATTAAAGATTTAATAGTTACTACAGAAATTCCTGATGATATTCAAAATGCAATCATAGAATCCTACAACAAATTATGTATGGATGTAGATAAAGACGATGTTGTAGTAGCAATAAGATCCTCTGCAACAGCAGAAGACTTACCTGACGCATCATTTGCAGGTCAACAAGACACTTACCTAAACATAAGTGGAATCGACGATGTAATAACAAATGTAAGAATGTGTTGGGCATCATTATTTGAAGCTAGAGCAATATTCTACCGAGCAGAAAACGATTTTGATCACTCAAAAGTACTAATTGCTGTAGTAGTTCAACAAATGGTTAACTCTGAAAAAGCAGGAGTAATGTTCACAGTTGATCCATCAACTGGAGAAGAAGAAATGCTTATAGAAGGAGCATGGGGACTTGGAGAAGGAGTAGTATCAGGAACAGTAACACCAGATACATGCAGATATGATAAAGCAAATGATGAAATAAAAACATATCGTATAAATACCAAAAAAACCATGTTCACAAAAGATCCAGAAACTGGTGCAACAGTACAAATAGAAGTTCCAGATGACATGAAAGATAAACGTGTATTAACCGATGATAACCTTCAACAATTAACACAACTTGGTAGAAGAATACAAAAACATTATGGTGCTCCAATGGACACAGAATGGGGTATCGAAAATGAAAAAGTATACATGCTCCAAGCAAGACCTATTACAACTCTTGATGACATTGATGAAAGCAAAAACAATGAATCATTAGCTGATGAAGACGAAAGAGTAGTTCTTACAAGAGGACTAGGAGCAAGTCCAGGTTTAGTATCAGGTACAGTTAAAATAATCAGAGAATTAGATGAACTGGACAAAATCCTTGAAGGAGATATTCTAGTTACTACCATGACAACACCAGACATGGTTCCAGCAATGAAAAGAGCAAACGGTATTGTAACTGATGAAGGTGGAGTAACCTGTCACGCAGCAATCATCTCCAGAGAATTAGGAATACCATGTGTAGCAGGAACTGGTGAAGCAACAACAGTCCTAGAAGAAAATTCCAAAGTAACCATAGATGGTAAAAAAGGAATAGTATTCGAAGGAGAATTCGGTGGAAACAAAGATGATCTTTCCTCTGAAGAACAACAAACAGCTACAACAGCAGCACCACTAGTCACAGTTACTGATGTAAAAGTGAACGTAAGTATGGCAGAAGCAGCACAAAAAGCTTATGCAACTGGAGCTGATGGTGTAGGACTTCTCAGAACAGAACATATGATGTTAGCAACAGGAATAGTACCTTACAAATTCATTGATGAAGGAAGAGAAGATGAACTAGTACAAGTATTAGTAGATAACATACTTAAAGTAGTAGATGTATTCTATCCAAAAACAGTATGGTACAGAACTCTCGATGCACCTACTGATGAATTTAAAACATTAGAAGGTGGAGAAAACGAACCTGAAGAAGCTAACCCAATGTTAGGTTGGAGAGGAATTAAAAGAGAACTTGACCAACCAGACATTTTAAAAGCTGAATTTAAAGCTATTAAAAAATTACACGAACAAGGATATACAAATATTGGAGTAATGTTACCTTTATTACATAAACCATCCGAACTTCGTGAAGCAAAAGAAATAGCAAGATCCGTAGGTTTAATTCCACATGTTGATGTTGAATTTGGTATGATGGTAGAAACTCCTGCATCTGCAATTATCATAGAAGATTTCATAGCAGAAGGTCTTGATTTCGTAAGCTTTGGAACTAATGATTTAACACAATATACTTTAGCATTGGACAGAAATAATGAGTTAGTTGCAAAACATTATACTGAAGCACATCCAGCAGTACTTAAATTAATTATGAGAGTAATTGAAAAATGTAATGAAGCTGGAGTTACTACAAGTATTTGTGGTCAAGCTGGTAGTAAACCTGAGATAGTGGAAAAATTAGTTGAAGCTGGTATTAGTAGTATTTCAGCAAATACTGATGCAGTACCTACTATCAGAAAATTAGTTGCTAAAGTTGAAAAGAAAATCATGCTTCAAGCAGCTAGAAAAGTTTTAAAAGATGATTAAATATAACACTCTTCACCACCCATTATTTTTTAAAATAGAATCCTTTTAAAATCTTTTTACTAAAAACAACATATAGTATATAAGTGATAATATGATTGATTTTCCACTAATTTTATAGTTTAAAAAATATTTTACTGAAGAATATTTTCATTTTATTGATTATAACTCTTGAATATAATAGGTTTGTGTAAAATATCATATTAATTAATATACTTATTTGTTAAACATATAATTAAGACAATTCTTTTTAAATAAAGGTTAAATAATGTTAGAGAAAGGAATAGATAAAAAAAGTATTTTTGATAAGTTAAATGATTATCAAAAGTTGGATTTGAAATATGAATCTGGTAAAATATTAGGTTCTATGTGTACAAAACCTGATCCAATTGCTATGCAGGCATACAAAATGTTTATTGAAACAAACTTGGGTGATCCTGGATTATTTAAGGGAACAGCTATTATGGAAGAAGAAGTTATTTCTTCTCTGGGGGAATTGTTACATCTAAATAATGCTTCAGGTCATATAGTTACTGGTGGAACTGAAGCTAATATTATGGCGATGTGTGTTGCAAAGTATTTGTTCGAATTAAGAAGTAATAATGTTCCTGAAGTTATTTTACCTAAAAGTGCACATTTTTCTTTCAAAAAGATTATTTCTATGTTGTCGTTAAAGCCTGTTTATGTGCCATTAACTGATGAGTATAAGATGGATGTTAGTAAAATAGAGGGATTAATCACAGAAAATACTATGGCTATTGTAGCTATAGCTGGTACCACTGAGTTGGGTATGATTGATGATATTGAAGAAATTTCAAGGATAGCATCATCAAGAAATATTTATCTACATGTTGATGCAGCACTTGGTGGGTTTATGATACCTTTCATGAATAATGAAAATTCAAATAAATTAAACTTTGACTTCAAGTGTGAAGGAGTAACATCTATGACAATAGATCCTCATAAAATGGGGCTTGCACCAGTACCTGCTGGTGGAATAATATTCAGACACAGAGAACACCTGGAATTACTTGCAGTAAAAACACCCTACTTAACAAAAGACAATCAAACAACAATAGTAGGTACAAGAACTGGAGCAGCAACAGCAGCAACATGGACTCTTCTAAACTATTATGGAAAAGAAGGATACAGAGAAATAGTTAAAAAAACTTTAGACTTAACTAAGTATACTTATAAAAAACTGAAAAACATGGAACATATTAATATCATATGCAAACCAGAATTAAACTTAATATCTTTCACAGCAAACAATATTCCTGTTGATAATTTACAAGAAGAACTGCTGGAATATGGGTGGCATGTGTCCGTGGCAGAATATCCTCATGCAATACGATTAGTATTAATGCCTCATGTAAAAAAAGAACATATTGATGCTTTCTTAACAGATTTAAATAAATTAATAAAAAAAGAATAGTATTGATTGGTGTGGGTTTATCCACCATAAATTACTTTAATTATTTCTATTTCGTCATTATCATTGACAATTTCATCTTCAGTAACAGTATCTCCATTCTGTTTAATTACAACAGTTTCAACTGGTATTTCCTCATTTTTTAGAATTGTTTCTATAGTTGTGTTTTCTACAAATTCTATTTCTTTCACATCTTTTTTGTTAATTAATTTAATACTCATATTGATTCCTCGTTTTCTAATTTTTTCTGAATATTTTCTAGAAATTTACATGATTTACAAATGTCCTGTGAAGATGGTTCTCCACATTTTACGCATGTTTTATTTGGTAAACCTGTCTGGTTTTCAATATAATCCTTTTTAATAGCAGGCTTAATTTTTTCAAAACCGTTCAATGTTGAATACATTATAGTAGGATGTTTGAGTGTAGCTTCTCTTAGAAAATCTCCTATTTCCATTCTAAATGATTCATGAGCATAAGGACATCCATCAAAATGGACTTCATATCCACTTTCAAGAACATATAATCCTATTTCTTTTTCCGGAATTTCACGTAATGGCTTGATTTTTTGTGTGAATCGTTCATCACGTGATTCTGTTTTATATCCGATACGAACCATGTTATTAATATTGCCCTCTAAGTAATTCATGAGGATGCTTTGGGATTCATCATCAAGGTTATGTCCTGTTGCAAGCTTTGTTGCACCAACTTCTCTGGCAGTTTGGTTGAATATCTGTCTACGGAATACTCCGCAAAAGGTACATGCATGTTGGGGGTGTTCTTCTTTTTGTTCAACTTGCATAATTTTATCAATAGTAAAATTATATTTGTCATTAAATGATATGATATGATGTTTAACATTAAGTTCTTTAGCCACATTTTTGGCTATGCGAACACCTTCTTCTCTGTATCCTTTGATTCCTTCATCTATTGTTACGGCTTCTAATTCTATGATATGTTTTTCTTTCAGAATATTAAGAATTTTTAGCAATGCAACACTATCTTTACCACCGGACAAACCAACAAGAACTTTATCTCCCTTTGTTATTAGTTTTTGTTTCTTTATTGTTTTAAGAACTTTTGTTTCTATTGATTTTCTGAAACAAGAACTACATAATCGTTGCCCATTATATTTTCTGTGAATAACTACTTTTTCATAGCCACATTGTGTACAAACATTTGTCGTCAAAATATTTTTTCTCCTACTAATAAAATTTTTTTTTATATATTAAAATATTGGGAAATCTTGAATATATGTTTTATCCAGTTTTAATGCAATTTCTGCTTTTTCAAGTTCCATTCCCAGATATGCTGAATGTTCCATTCTACTAATCATATTTCTTCTGAGAATCTCTTCATATATTGCACGTGCTGTAGTTCCGGTTATTACACAAGTTTTAACATAATCCTTATATAATACAGCTTTTATCAGATTATCTTGTACAATAATTTTAAAGCTACCCTTAGTGTCTGGTATGAATTTTCCATCGGCTACTGCTTTAATTTCAGGTATGTCTGATGTATCAAGTATCATATCATCCTTAGCATACTGGTCTTTGTAGTTGATAAGGTTTATTCCAAGATTTTTTGGTATGTTTTTCTTTATCTTGGCTAAAAACATCATATCTGATGCTGTTTTCAATTCTCTTATACTGCCCTTTGTTTTTAAACTACTTTCTGGTGTGAATAGTATGTTGATATTAAGTTCCATTGCAATTCCGCTTAAAACTGCATGAACTCCGTTACTGTCTGCATCAAGTAATTCTGATACATTACCTATTCCAAAAAACATGGTTTTATAGGGGTTTCTTTCTCTGTACATTTTGTATGCTTGTATGGATTCTGTCATTGAGGGACTGTTTATTGGGTCCAGAAGTAGGTCTGCAATTGTTGTGATATTTGAGCATTTTTTATCTAATTGTTCTAATGATTTGACTTTTTCCATTGCTGTTTGTGGTATGTAATTTTGTTTATAATTTGTTGGTATGATTACTGCTTTAGCATCATAGTCTTTAATGTCTTTTATTACTTTTTCATAGTTTCCATGATCCAGGCTTAGTACTAAGTCTGCACCACCTTTCAATCCTTCTTTTATTTCTTGGTGGTTCATTGTATCAATACTTATGGTTGTGTCAAAGTTGTCTTTGATTAATTTTGTCATATGGTATGCTTGTTTTGGATTGTTTTCTCCGGCATGCATTCCTATGTCTATCATGTCAGCTCCTGATTGTATGTAATATTCTGCTTTTTCTATTAGTTGTTCGTCTGTTAGTTGTGGTGCATTTGCTATCTCGCCAAGTATTCGCATTGGAAAATCTATTCCTAGTATGCAGTTGTTGATTTTAATGTTTCCTTCTTTTTGGAGTAATTTGTTTACGTGCTCTTTGTTTTGGTATTGTTTTATGGTTTTTATTGCTTCTTGGTATTGTTTGTCACGTATTAGTTTATCGGCTGGTATTGATGTGGATAATGTTGTTGTGTCAATGATGTCTAATGTTAATTTTATGTCGGCTGCATTGCTTGGACCTTTGTATGCTTTTATTTTTAGTTGTTCTTGTATTGTTGTTGTATCTTGTCTTATTAGTCCTGGTGTTATTATCATGTCTATGTTGTCTATGGGTGTTGTTATGTTCTTGTTTAATGATTTTAGGATGTTTTTTTGTTTCAGGTGATAAATTATTAATTTTGGTGTTATGAATGCGGCTATGGGTATTGGCATTACTTTTAGGTATATTTCATGTTTTTTGTAGTTTTCCAGATTTTTTCTTATTATGGGTTCTGCTTGTTGGCCTGTTATAATTAATACTTTAATTTTTATCACCTCTTTTTGTTCTTATATAATATTTTTTAATTTTTGGTGTTAATCATTTTTGTGTATTAACAATAATTTGTAACGATTTATCATGTACAATTATGGTTATTTTCTATAAATATTTTAGATTTTAATAACTATCTTAGTATAGTTTTAAGAATATTTACATTTTTTTGTAAATTTTTTATCAATTTTTTATTTTAAAATCATTAGAATCGATATTGATTATTAAATTATCAAAAAATTAAACAAATTTTAAAAATAACCACAATTATAAATATAATAATAAACATAACTATTTATCATGATTAATTATAGTGTGGATATTTAGAAATTTATCTACAACATAAACTAAAAGTTATGTTATGTAACTATTATTATATCACTAAAAAAAATAATTATGAGATGATTTGGAGGAATTTCTCAATGATTGAAATAAGATTTCATGGAAGAGGGGGTCAAGGAGCTGTAACAGCTGCCGAAATTTTAGCAAAAGCAGTATTTGAAGAAAACAAATACACACAGGCTTTCCCATCATTTGGTGTAGAAAGAAGAGGAGCACCAGTAACAGCATTCACAAGAATAAGTGAAGAACCAATCAGAAGAAGATATCAAATATACGAACCAAAATATGTAGTCGTACTAGACGAAACACTAGCAAATGTTGTAAATCTAACTTCTGGTTTACAAAAAGATGGAGCAATATTAGTAAATACTACAAGAGATGTAATTCCATCACTTGAAGAACAAAAAATCGAAACATACACAGTAGATGCAACACAAATAGCATTAGACAACATAGGAAGAAACATAGTAAACACTATAATGTTAGGATACTTATCCGCAAAAACAGGAGTAGTATCTATTGATTCATTACTAACAACAATAAAATCAACATTCAAAGGCAAAGTAGCAGAAACAAACATTAAAGCTACAGAATACATCTACGAACAAAATGTAGAATAGAATAATAGGGAGACATGGTGAAAAACATGAAATCAATAGGAGCCGCTGTAAGAGATCCTGGAAGCACCAGGAGAAACAAAACTGGAAGTTGGAGGACATTCAAACCAGTTGCAGATAAAGAAAAATGTATAGGATGCGGAATCTGTTATTTATACTGCCCAGACGGATGCATAACCCTAGAATATGATCCAGACTACGATTACTGTAAAGGATGCGGAATCTGTGCAGAAGAATGTCCAGTAAAAGCAATAACAATGGAGAGGGAATAATGGTAGTAAAAGTAATATCATCAGCAGAAGCAATATCTGAAGCAGTAAAACTTGCAAGACCTGCAGTAATACCAGTATATCCTATAACACCACAAACAAAAATATCCGAAAAACTAGCAGACTACGTTGCAGATGGAGAACTAGATTCACAATACATTAGAGTAGAATCAGAACACAGTGCAATGAGTGCAGCAATAGGAGCATCAGGTGCAGGAGTAAGAGTATTCACAGCAACATCAAGTCAAGGACTCGCATACATGCACGAACCAGTATTTGCAGCAGCAGGTATGAGATTACCAATAGTAATGGCAAACGCAAACCGTGCACTATCAGCACCAATCAACATATGGAACGACCAACAAGACTCAATCTCAGAAAGAGATTCAGGATGGATACAACTATTCTGTGAAACAGGACAAGAAGCATTCGACACAGTACTACAAGCATACAAAATAGCAGAAAACCCAGAAATATGCGTACCAGTAATGGTATGTGTAGACGGATTCATACTCACACACACAGTAGACCCAGTAGAACTAATCACACAAGAAGAAGCAAACGAATTCCTACCACCATTCGAAGCAGTAAACGCATACCTCAGAACAGAAGATCCAATGAGTCTAGGAACACTAGCAGACCCAGACCACTACCTAGAAATCAGATACGAACTAGAACAAGCAATCAACGACTCAAAAGCACTAATAGAAGAAGTAGGAAAAGAATACGGAGACAAATTCGGAAGATACTATGGACTAATAGAAGAATACAAATCCGAAGATGCAGACATAATACTAGTAGCAATGGGATCAATCTGCGGAACCATCAAAGACGTAATAGACGAACAAAGAGAAGCAGGTAAAAAAATAGGTCTAATAAGAGTAAGATCATTCAGACCATTCCCAAAAGAAGCACTAAAAGAAGCAGTAAAAGATGCAAAACTAGCAGTACTAGACAAAGACATATCATTCTCAGTAGGAGGAGCATTATACTCAGATGTAAAATCATCAGTAGATAATGAAACATACGGTTATGTACTTGGATTAGGTGGAAGAGACATCACACCAAAAGACATAGAAGATATCATAACAAAAACAGAAAACCCTACAAAAGATGTAGAATGGATAGGATTAAGGGAGTAGATTAAAATGAAAGGAGTAGACGAAAAAGAATACCTAGCACCAGGACACCGTGCATGTGCAGGATGTGGAGCAACAATAGCAGCAAGACTAGCACTCAAAGCACTAGGTGAAAACACCATAGCAGTATCTGCAACAGGATGTCTAGAAGTAATCACAACACCTTATCCAGAAACTGCATGGGAAATACCATGGATCCACGTAGCATTCGAAAACGCATCAGCAGTAGCAAGTGGAGTAGAAGGAGCACTCAAAGCACAAGGAAAAGAAGACACCAACATAGTAGTATTTGGTGGAGATGGTGGAACAACCGACATAGGTATGCAATCATTATCCGGAGCAATGGAAAGAGGACAAAACATCATCTACATATGTTACGATAACGAAGCATACATGAACACAGGTATACAAAGAAGTAGTTCAACACCGTACGGAGCAAGCACAACAACCTCACCAGCAGGAAAAGAAAGCTTCGGTGAAGACAAATTCAAGAAAAACATGGCAGCAATCATGGTCGCACACGGAGTACCATACGTAGCAACAGCATGTATATCACACCCACAAGACCTAATGGCAAAAGTCAAAAAAGCAGCAGAAACACCAGGACCAGCATACATCCACGTACTACAACCATGTGCAACAGGATGGGGTTACTCACCAGACAAAACAGTAAAACTCGGAAAACTCGCAGTAGACACACACATGTGGCTACTATACGAAGCAGTAAACGGACAAATAGAAGTAACTGTAAAACCAAGCCAAAAATTACCAGTCGAAGAATACCTTAAAGCACAAAAAAGATTCAGACACTTAGATGAAGAACACATAGAAATAATCCAAAAATTTGTTGACGGACAAAGTAAACAATTCGGATTAACAGAATAATTATAATAACAATTATTCCTCTACTTCATCTTACCTTTTTTTAAAATAAAACTCTTTTTTTAACATAATATTCTCTTTTTTTCAGATATAATACTTTTATTTAAAAAATAAGATAAAAATTGCACATATAAATGTAAAACTATTTATTTAGACTTTTATTAATTAATTCAAATTTAATTAATATTTCTATACCTGAGTTTACATATAACCCTTATACTGCTGCAATGACATATCTTATAAAAATAGGATTTTCCACAACTAGGCATAAATGAACTATGAATGAAAGTTTCAAAAAATTATGTGCAAACTAACAAACTAGAGTATAACATATATGCAATTTGGAGGGTATTCAATCTTTAAAAGAAACTTTTGATTACAATGCTATAATGTATATTCCATACTATAACAATATTTAAGAATCATTTCGATAACTTTTTTTTATCTTTGAGTGTTGGCATAAATTCGTTTTTGTAATACTTTTTTATGTGGATGAAACTTTTTTTTGGTATGATTGTTACTTATGTATATATAATATTGTTAAATATTACTTACCAAGACCCCCTTGATTACTTACCAGCTGCTCTTGGATTAAACTTATATACATTTTATTTTATAATTTATATTATCGAAGTCATAGAATTGTTATTTATGAAATTCTTTTCTTGATTTTCGGTTTTAAAGTTAATGGAGTGAAATAAGCAGTATTAATTATTATGATAGATGAAAATTGTATATTTTTAACTCAAAGTACTCTTATTAGAGGTCTTTCTAAGAAACAATTCAATGTTTTAGTGGATATTTCATTGAAATTGAATAAATTAAGAAATTGTGCTATAAAAACTACTAAATTAGATAAATGTGCTGATGATAAACATTTTAAACAGTTGAATTTCAAATCAATAATCACTAAAGTTAGAACCGAATTCAGTAAAGATTATTCACTTATTCAAGCTCATATAGCAAATAATGTTATTAAAAAGCATGTTGAATCTTTTAATTCTTATGTGGCATTAACAAATAAAAGCATCGATAATGAATATAAACGACCATTAAATAAACCTAAACGGAGAGATAACCGTTTACATAATATCATAATACCACGGGAGTCAATAACTTCTTCCAAGAAAAAATTGGCACAGGGTTACATTGAATTACCCTTAAGCAGAGAATATAAAAAACAATTAAAATCCAAAGATTGCAGACCACGTATTAGAATTCCTGAAAATATACGTGACAAAAAGATTATACAAGTAGAAATTATACCACTAAAGAATGGACAAACGTTTAAAGCCAATTTCACATACCAAATGAAAAAAGAGTCCCTAAATTTAGATGAAAGTAAAATGATGGGTATTGATTTGGGTGTTAATAATTTTGCAAGTATTGTTACAAGTGAAGGGACCCCATATCTTGTGGGCGGGCGATTTTTAAAAAATCAAATAGCCTTCAAATGCAAAAAAACAGCAAAATACCAATCAATACTAAACAAACAGGGACTAAAAACATCCAAACGAATACAAAAAATAAACACCAAATTTAAAGCAATACAAAACAACTTCCTAGATCACACAACCAAATTCATAATAGAAACATGCAAAAAACAAGACATAGGAACCATAATACTCGGATACAACAAAAACTTCCAATACGAAACAGATATGAGAAAAAAACAAAACCAAATATTCACACAAATAGCTTTCAAAAAATTCATAAACAAAATAGAAACACAATGCCAAAAATACGACATCAAACTAATTATTACCGAAGAATCCTACACAAGCAAAAGCAGTTTCCTAGACAACGACATACTACCAACCTACAAAACAAACGAAGAAAAAAAAGAGGAATATAAATTTAAAGGAAAACGAATAAAAAGAGGACTCTATAAAACAAGCACCGGAACATTAATAAATGCAGATATCAACGCAGCATGTAACATCATACGTAAAAGTAAGCAGAACTTCCCCAAGGAACGACTGTATAAGTGGGCACGGACTGCCCCAGAGAAAATCAAAAAAATACAAGACCATTTTCAAAAATAAACAATAAAAGAAAATGGGTATTGTTACATTTGATTTGAACAAAGACATAATAATGGTTATCATTTTGATAAAAAAGTTAATATTTTTTCGAGTATTACTTTTTTTCTCTTGAAACTAATTTATGCCAAGTCTCTCTTTCATATATGAGAACCTCCTCTTTTTTGATATTTTCAATAAATTCTTTGTTCGATCCACCATATGATATTAAATTAACATGACATTCGAATTCCTTTTCCAAAGCATTAACTAATGAAATATATTGTAAACCTTTTAATCTTCCCTTATCCATTATAAAATCTAAATCACTATCCTCAGTTGCTATACCTTTAGCATAAGAACCAAATAAACATAAACGTTTAATTCCAAAAGATTTTATGATTGGAATGGACTTATTTTTAATTTCTTCAAGAGTATATACCATTTTTATCACTTAATAATAGTTATTACATGATATATATTTTTAAGTATATAATAACTTCAAATTTTGTTTAAGATACTCAGGACATTGTATGGAATGAAGAGGGATTAATAATAAATGATATAATGATAGTTGATGAACTCAGAAAAATAGTTATTAATATTCATTTAAGATTTTTCATTCAAAAAAATATAAAATTAACATCATATCAACAGAGGATTTTCAGAGACACCCTGTTTATAACTATATTTAACACAGTGGCATCTACTAAAGAATTAAATGAAGACAATAAAGTTAAATATAAGAAAGTCTGGTTTTTGGATGAAAAAAGATAATGTTGAAACAATATATTTTTATTTGTATAATAAAATATATTTGAATATTAATAATTTTTGCTCATAACAAGTTTTTTACAGATCCTAAATTAAATATAAACCCGGTTTATATGACTTATATGATTAAAATCATCATCAAAAGAAACAATTGTGTTAAGATTATTATTATGCATAATCAATATTATCAAACAATCACTATAATTAATATCATATTTATATTGTTCCATCAATGCTATTGCTTTTTTATAATCTCCCTTTTCAACATAAAAAATTTCCTCCATACTTAACAAAAAGTTGATAATATTGTTTCGCATTGATTATAATAACTTCTTTTTAATTTATTTAATACTTCAATTAATACTGTATTATTTATAGCCTTTTTTAGTTTAAAATAGAATGTTAATCATTTAATAACTTAGCATTTTTGTTCGTATCGTTTTATTAAAAAGTGCTAAAATGGAACTGCTATCATAAAGTAACATGATATCTCTTTAACTCTTATTATATGTTTCTTTTTTTAATTTAACACTATTTGTTCTTTCAGGACTTGAAACAATTCCTATAATGTCAGTAAATATGTTTGTACTACCTTCATCTTCAAATATGATTTTTTCTTTTGTTATAGGTTTATTTTCTTTTTTAGAATCATATTTTAACTCGTCTGGAATATTAAAATCATTTTTAATTTTATTTAAATGGTTTTTTGTATCATGATTCAATAATTCTATCAGTTTATAATCACTTTCTGATAAATCGTATTTTAAACCATTTTTTAAATATTTTGTAACTAATTCACTTTGAGTTATTTCTTTTTCAGTAGCACGAATTTTAATTTGCTTTAATAATTCAGAATCTAATTTAAAACTTGTTGTTTTAGTAACCATTTTTATTAAACTCCTACTATAGGTACATGATTATATTATAATAATATTGCATAATTTGTATTAAATATTATGTAGTTTATCCTAAATTTTCATTCGTTATAGTTCTCTATAAGTGCGACAAGCAATTCTCTTCTCCTTAACTTCATCAGTATAATGCAATTATATTGTATTATTGGCTTAGTTATGTGGGCCATTCTCGCCCGAAACTGCATCAACTGGTAACGGAAGGTGTGGGTTGCATGAGGGATAATGTCTAATCATACTCTTAGTATCCGCAGAATATGAGGGCTAGGGAAAGATTAATATTGGCTAATGATGAATGAACTCTTATAAGCGTCGTTAGGCTAGGCGATAGGAAAGGATACTGAACAACCTATCGTGTTGCAAACAGGCAATGTACAGTTTATAGATGTACACTCAGCATAACCCATATGTTTGTCGGCGTAGTGGGAGAGCCTAAGTTATTCGTATCTGATAGAAGAGAAACTTGGTAAGCCCTATTTTGACCATAAAAGAGATATATGTTCTTTTGTGGGGGACTACAGTGTGAACTGGTGTTCTTAAACCTAGTAGGGTAAAGGATGTTAAGGAAGCTAATGACTCCTTGTCGAAAGACAATAGAAATAAAGGATATAACTATGGGGTATATGCTGACTTTAACAGGTGTATCAACACAGTATATAATCAAAATTATAACATGAGGTGTAACATATTTATGTCGAAGAATGTTTATGCAGTATTGAGCCAAAGCAATGATATTTTGGAGGATGCTAAACAGAATAAGTCTGTCTATCTTGACGAATGGAAAACTATTCCATGGAATAAGATTGAAAAGAGCATCTACAAGTTACAATACGATATAGCTTGTGCCGAAATTGATGGAAATTATAGAAAAGCACGTAACCTACAAAGAATTCTATTATCAAAGGATTCTGCACTACTATATAGTATAAAAAGAGTTACAATGTACAACAGGGGTTATAAAACTCCTGGAGTGGATGGTATGATTGTTAAATCACATCCAGAACGTATGGCTTTATTTTATAATCTTAAATCTAAGAAATTAAGTGAATATAAACCCTTACCTGTTCGTAGAGTTTATATTGAGAAATCAAATGGTAAAATGCGACCGCTTGGTATTCCGACATTAATTGATCGTGTATATCAAAAGCTAATCAGTCTTGCACTTGAACCTCGTGTAGAAGTAGGTTTTGAACCATCCAGTTATGGTTTCAGACCAATGCGAAATGCAGGTCATGCAATAGCACGAATACATCACTACACAAGGAAAGGAGGAAGACCTTGGATATTCGAGGGTGATTTCCAGTCCTGTTTTGATACTCTTAACCATGACTGGATATTAAAACAATTGGGAAATTTTCCGGCTAAGAACACAATACAAGACTGGCTTAAAGCAGGATGTCTTTACAATAATATGTTAGATATTACAGATGAGGGCACACCCCAAGGTGGAATAATTTCACCAATATTGGCAAATATTGCCCTTACTGGAATAGATGAAGCGCTAGGAATAAAATATAATAGGTATAAAGATAGACAAACCTTTACTTACCGAAACCATTCACAATATGCTATGGTTAGGTATGCAGATGATTTTGTGGTCTTATGTAAGACCAAAGAAGATGCAGAAAATGTTTATCTGTTATTAGAACAATATTTATCGGAACGTGGACTAACATTAGCACAAGACAAAACAATGATAACTCATTTAAGCAAAGGATTTGATTTCTTAGGCTTTAATATAAGAGGTTATCAAACAGAACAAGGATTTAAAGTTCTTAACAAGCCTGCTAAAGACAGGATTAAAAGATTTAAAGAGAAAATAAGAGCATTATTTATGAAATACAGAAGCGATGACATTGAGAAGCTAATCAAAAGGCTTAACAGTACAATAATAGGAACAGCTAATTATTGGAAACAAGGAGTTGCTAAAGAAGCGTTCAGTGAAATTGACAACTATGTTTGGACTTTAACAAAAAGGTACTTACAAAGACAACATCCAAATAAGTCATGGAAATGGATTATGAACAAATATTTCAAAGAAGATTATCACCATAAAAGTAAGGATAAATATATACTTACTAGTCCAAATAACCCTAAGACACAACTCATTAAAATGAGTTGGATACATATAAACTATTCACGTATGATTAAACATAATTGCAACCCGTATGATCCTGAATATAAGGAATATATAAAGAAACGATACAAAAAGACACCATTTGAAATTCTTTACCCTTAAAATAGAGATTTAACATTAATTTTGAGATGAAAGATACATTTGAGCCGTATGTCTTGAAAGGGACACGTACGGATCTTGGGAGAGAGTGCGACAAGATAGGATCTCCAATTCCCATTGTTGTCAGTGAAACAAGGATATTGTTCTTGTTTTAATCCTAGTCGTATTGGGATTTCATTATCTGAAACTTCTAATTGAGTGATTGGTTGGAAGGTTGCATGACGAAAAGTCTAATCAAATATCCTTATTTTCCAAAATATTATGTATTCAAAGGGATGTTTGGGGGCTAAATGAAGAGTAAAATAATGGTTAACTTAAAGTGAATGGTTGTAAGCCTCGTCACAGATAACAATTGAATAATTTGAATAATACCTATTAAATAGGATTTTTGGAAATATAATTGTCTTATAAACAGGAAATAAGTATTTCTCTCATACTTAATTGTATACGACCCACATGTTTATCGGGGTATAGACTGAACCTGCACTTACTCGTATCTGGCTGGAGATTAACTTGGTAAGCTTCTTATGGTCTCAATGATTAGTTTTTTTTGAGTAAGTGGATTGTGAATGAAGCCTAAATCCATAGGATGTAGAGGATTTTGGAGGAAGCTAATGCCGTTATTAACCGAAAGGTAGCAGAAAAGAAAGGGAATTAGAACTGTGAACGGATACCATTCCTTAATTTGTGGATGGACTTGGAAACAAGGCAGACTTCCAAATGGTGAACAACACGTGAATAAAGCGTTTTTATTTAGTATTTACTGAAAGGATGGTGAATATAATGATGAGTAACACCTGTAATAATAATTATAGGTCCACGACTCCATACACTACTGATTGGTCTTGTATTAAATGGAATAGGATTGAAAAGTATGTAAGTAAATTACAGAAGCGAATATTTCGTGCCGAGCGTAATGGTAATTCTCATAAAGTACGTGATTTGCAACGAATGTTAGTTTATAGTGAATCAGCGTTACTTATGGCTATTAAAAGAGTTACTCAGATTAATAAAGGTAAAAGAACACCTGGAATTGATAATTTTCGTGCTTTATCGGATGAAGCACGTGGTGAACTTTTTGATTCGATGAAGTTAATGAATATTAAGAAACATAGGCCTAAACCTGCATATCGTACTTATATTCCTAAAAAGAATGGTAAATTACGTTCACTGGGTATACCTGCAATAGTTGATAGAATATATCAAGAAATTCTTCGTATGGCCCTTGAACCACAAGCAGAAGCTTATTTTGAGCCTACTAGTTATGGTTTCAGACCTAAAAGAGGTACTTTTGATGCTGCCGAAAGAATCTTTTATAACATCAGAAATGGAAAATGGAACTGGGTATTTGAAGGAGATTTTCGAGCTTGTTTCGATACACTTTCACACGATTTCATTTTAAAACAAATAAAGGGATTTCCCTTTGTTAAAGTTGTTGAACGATTTTTAAAAGCAGGATATGTGGATAATAAAGTATTTAATCCTACTAATGAAGGTACACCTCAAGGGGGCTTATTATCGCCATTGCTTGCAAATATTGCATTACATGGTATGGAAGAAATTTTAAACATATCCTATCATAAAAGAAATAGTATACGAAATGGAAAAGTATATGAATCCTTTGAAACTAAAGGAAAATATCGAATTGTTAGGTATGCGGATGATTTTGTGATATTTGCCAGAAATAAGGAAGATATTTTAGAAGTAGATAATATTCTTCAACCTTATCTTAAAGACAGAGGTTTAACTCTTGCTTTAGATAAAACGAAGATTACAAATATTCATGATGGATTTGATTTTCTAGGTTTTGAATTCAAAAGACATAAAACTCATAATGGATTTAAATCTCTTATCAAACCAGCTAAAAGTGGTATTCAGAAATTTATGAAAGAAATTGACCGAAGATTTAAAATTATGAATGGTAATAATGTTGATTCGTTAATTAATTTTATTAATCCATTAATTCGAGGAACGGCTAATTATTGGAAACCATTTATTTCTAGTCGTATATTTTCTAAAATGGATAATTACATTTGGAAAAAGACTTATAAATTTCTTAGAAGATTGCATCCACATAAAAGTTGGGGTTGGATTAAGAAGAAATACTTTCCACCTTATAATGATGGTAGACATAGGGATAATTGGATTTTAACTGGCCCTAACGATGGTCTTTGTTTGGCTAAAATGAGTTGGGTTAAGATTAAGAGACATATTATGATTAAACATGATTATAGTCCTTATGATGCTACTAAATCAGATTATTTTAATATGAGAAATCTTAAATATAAGAATATGCCCTTACATCTTGGATAAAAGTTTGCTCGAGCTGTATGTCTGGAAACAGACACGTACAGTTCCAAAGAGAGTGTGCGACAAGATAGGGTCTCCAATTCCCATATTTGTCAGTGAAACAAGGATATTT
>CAMNFZ010000015.1 GCA_946537725.1 uncultured Methanosphaera sp. | reverse complement strand
ACTAAACTTGTAAATAATTAATTAAATATAAATACAATTATTATATATTTTTTCAAAAACTTTTAGGAGAGATTATTTTAATGCCTATACCAGAATTTCCTGATACACAGGATAAAGCACCGAAGACACCTATTTCATTAACGAGAGTGGGTGTAACGGGGGTAAAAAAATTATTTAAAATAAATCGTGGAGATAAACGGCCTATAATATTGTTACCAACATTCAATGCATTTGTAGATTTGCCAAGTACTCAAAAAGGAGTACATATGTCTAGAAATCCGGAAGCTATAACTGAAATAATTGATGAATCAGCAAATCTAGATGAAATTCATCTTGAATCAATGTGTGCAAATCTAGTTAAAAAATTATTAGAAAAACATGAGTATGCATTAAAAGCTGAAACAGAAGCTAGAAGTGAATACATAATTAACAAATATTCTCCTGTCACTCATAAAAAAACACAGGAAACTACAAATATTATAGCTAAAGCAGTTGCATCCAAAGATGAAACAGGTAAAATAACAGTACGTAAAATGATTGGTGCTGAAGTAGTTGGTATGACTGTATGTCCATGTGCTCAAGAATCAGTCGAACAAGATGCAAAAGAAAAACTATTAAAATTTTTAGATGAAGATACTACTAATAAAGTATTGGATGCAGTTACATTTGCATCACATAACCAAAGAGGTATAGGAACCATATTACTGGAAGTATCAGAAGATCAAGATGTGAATGTTGATGATTTAATAAATATCATACAAAATTCTATGAGTTCTCCAGTATGTGAAATATTGAAAAGACCCGATGAAAATAAAATAGTTACAAATGCACATAACAATCCAGTATTTGTAGAAGATTGTGTGAGAAACATGGTGGTAGGATTATTAAACAAATATTCAAACTTACCCGAAAATTCAATGGTAACTATTAAACAAGTTAATGAAGAAAGTATACACCAACATAATGCATATGCAGAAAAAGTAGCATCAATAGGTGAATTAAAACAAGAAAATAATATGTGAGGAGATAAAATGGAAGTAATGCAAATGTCAAGACCTATAATGGAGTATTTGAATGCTTTTGAAGGATGTAAACCAGTAGTACATAGTACTGAATCAATGATTATTAGGGGAAAAACATATGATAAATTTGCGGAAGATGAAATGCTGCCCAAATTATTAGAAATGTTTGAACATTTTAATATTAAACATATTGAAAAAGAATCTAAAAAAGCAAGAGAAATAACTGATAAAATAGATGGAATATTCAGAAAAACAGAAGAAGTATATGATGAACCTAATGGTTTGGATGGTATTGAAAAGATTAAACAAGTATTTGAATCAACAGGGTTTAATGCAGAATATGTTATAGGTCAGATTGAAGATTTAGCAATTTATGTTGTAGTATACACGGATAAATCCGGTTTTGGGCCAATGTTTGTAGAAACAATGGTACTTCATTTAGTTTAATAAAACTAAATTAATCTTTCTTTTTTTTGTGATGAATATGAATAATGAATTATCTAAAAATGAAGCAAAACAAATATTGACTTCAGACTTAAACACCTACCTAGACTTGATAAAACAAATCAATCAAAACAAGACAAACAACAAAATTACTTTTTCTAAGAATATTTTCCTACCATTAACACACATATGTCAAAATAATTGTGGATATTGTACATTTAAACAAGAAGTTGATGAAACAAAAAAATTAGTAATGGAAGAAAAAGAAATATTCACCCAAATACAAAATGCAAAAAAACAAGGATGCACAGAAGCATTATTTGCTTTCGGAGAATCCGCAGATAAAAACGAAAATGTAATGGAAAAACTAAATAATATTGGTTTTGAATCAATGGTAGATTATGTATACTATTTATCAGATAAAATATTAACACAATATGAAATATTACCTCATACAAACATGGGAATCATATCTAAAAATGAATTAACCTATCTTTCAACAGTAAACGCATCAATGGGATTAATGTTAGAAACAACAAACAAACAACTAATGAAAACAATAGTACATAAAGACAGTCCAGGAAAAGATCCAGAAAAAAGATTAAAATTTATAAAAAATGCAGGCAAAGAAAAAATACCTTTTACCACAGGATTACTAGTGGGAATAGGAGAAACAATAGAAGACAGAGTAGATTCATTATTTGAAATACGTAAACTACATGATAAATATAATCATATACAAGAAATAATAATACAAAACTTCAAAACAAAAGAAAACATACCTATGAAAGATTATCCAGAACCATCAGTAATAGAACTACTTAAACTAACAATATTAGCATCAAAAATGTTTCCAGATGTAAGTATACAAATTCCACCAAACTTAAACCAAGACTTATTACTATTCTTCATAATGTGCGGAGCAGATGACTTTGGAGGCATTTCACCCATAACACAAGATTATATAAATCCCGAAACAGACTGGCCAGCAATCAGAGAACTCGAAAAAAACATTAACAGCATAAATTACACACTTAAAGAAAGACTGCCCGTTTATGATAAATACATAAACAAAACATATTTAAAAGAAAAAGTTTATGAAAAAACAATTAAACTACAAAAACGGATTAATTAACTTTAATATCTACAACAGTATGAAAAACACCAGGGGAATACTTTTTAATACTTCTTTTATTTAGAACTTCAATAGTTCTCCCCACTGCTTCTGCAGCCTCTTTAACTCTTTTAACCGGACGTTCAAATAATATTGGTTCAGGTGTTGATTCATGATAATGTATAATTCCACCTTCTTTTAAATATTGCATAGCTTTATCAAGATAATGATGAGTACCACCAATATAGCCCATCATAATTCTATCTGCCACATGATCAAATTCTTGTTCTCCACAATCACCCAAGATAGGCTCCACAATATCTTCAACTTTGTTTAATCTAACATTTTCACATAAAAATTGATAAGAAACAGGATTTATTTCAATAGCATAAATCTTCTTAGGTTTTGAATGAACAGCCATAGGTATTGTAAAATAACCAATACCTGCAAACATATCAATAATAGTTTCATTACTTTCTGGTAATTTACTCATTCTTAAACGTTCACCAGTATTTCCCTTAGACCACATTACGCGAGCTACATCAAGTTTAAATTTACAATAATTTTCCTTATGAATAGTTTCAGTACTATTACCATAAATCATTTCAACATCGGGTTCTCGTTTTTGGCCATGAATCTTACCTAATTTAACAATATTGTTAATATAAGGTAATTTGATAATTTCTTCAATATCTTCAGGCTCTTTTTTAACTACTAAAATATCTCCAATAACTTTTCCTTTCATAACAAACATCCCTAAAATTTAACGCCCATATAATTGATTAATTCAATTAAATCTTCAAATGCATACAATTCCTGCTTCAAAACATCTTCACGAGTTAAAGTTCCGCTCATTTCACCATCTGCAGTTAACATATCAGGACCTCTATGTATCAAACGGAAATTTCCATCACTTCTAAATATTTCCTCAGCAACCATGTCATGAACAAAACATCGGCCTGGGATAATCACAGTATCTTTTACTTCTTCAAGATTAATTTGTCTTAAGTCATGTTCAGTTATTAAACAAGCAATTTCCTGTTCGGTAGCAATAACATTAATATGGTCAGAAACTCCTAAATTGTCCATAATTTTACGTATGTATTTTGCAGAAATCTTACTGGTAATTATAGTTGCTTCAGCTTTAACAGGAGTTAAAATTTCTAAGTATTCTTTATTTTTATCTTTAGCTAATGCATAAGGGCTGTCTGTTTCAGGATCACAAACTGGAGTTCCAGTAATTCTCAAATTATATTCTTTGGATGTGTTAATAACTAATTGTTCAAATTCATCTAATGATTGTTCTTTAATTCCTGGGATGATTGGATCATCATTTAAGATTAAACCTTGATTTCTGGTATTTGCAAATCTCATTAAAATGAGAGCTTTAGCTCCCCATGATTCTAAATTCTCACAAGTACGTGCTAATTCCTCTCCATCATTAACACCAGGGATGATGATTGAAGCAGCATGCACATCACAACTTTCACAAAATCTCTTAAGAGCTTCAATCGAAGCATCAGGTGTCGGGTCATTCATCCATTCTTTTCTTAATAATGGATTTGTAGAAAAAGCAGTATAAGTTGTTTCAACAACACCATTATTAATTAGTTTATCAACAATATCTGGGTTATCAATTCCTTTTCCACTAGTATACCCTAAATGGATGGGTAAATTCATATCACTAATGCCCTGAGTTAAATTTAATAAATCAGGATAACAGCTAACATCTCCATCTCCAGTAATATTTATCATAGTATTCTGTGGAATTTCAGTTTGAAAAATATTTGTTTGTAAAGTTGATAAAACGTGATATGCTGGGAAATAGTCTCTAGTCATATTAGTTTCTGTTGTACAATGAGGACAACCAACCTGTCCTGGAGGACAGTTTTTACATCCCAATATTTTGGTCTCTTTTACGTTTTTGAAATAACAATATTTACAAAAACCTCTACAATTTTTTCCAGGTATTCCACCTACATCAGCCATAATTTGCATAAATAAATATTTCTATATTATATTTTTTAATAGTATCGTATGTTTTATCAACTATTTTTTATCATTGAAAAAAGATATAACTAAAGTAAATTAGATATGTAATTATTAAGAAATATAAGATGAGAAGTATTCAAGGTAGTGTAATTATGATAGGAAAAAGTACTCATATTGTAGATTGTAGAGAAACAAGAGGAATAGGAGAAGGAGGGGGAATTGCACAAAGAGGAACCTATGCTCAATGTGGTGATGATTTACTGGCTGTTGCAATGTCACCTGGGCGTAGACATATTACAAAACCTGTTTGTGAAATAACCTTCGCTTTAAGGGAAGCAAATATTCAAACTAGTACATTAGTATTGAATGCAGGATCTGGTGTACCTAAAGACACTCCTTCAGGTGGAGGTCAAGGATTATTTGGTGTAACTCCAAAGGAAATTTCTCAAATGAATAGACATAAAGTAGTTTTAATTCATTTTGGTGGGGTAAAAAACCATATAATATATAAAGCTAAGCACGTTCTAAAGAATATTAATAAACCAGTAATTATTATTGCACAATATCCTGTGGATTATGAAGATTTTGCACGTATTGGTGTTAAAACAAAAGCAGTAATGCCAGAGAAACCAGAAACACAGGGAACAATTGTTGAATTAATAACTGATGTTATACGTGGAGAAACATGTACTCAAAGTAAATTAGATGAAATAATAGATAAAGTAGAAAATACGATTCATACTTATGGTAATTAGTTGGGGTAAATTATGGATATATTCTTTAATTTAATTCTTGTAGGTTTCATGGCTTTACTTGCAATTATAGCAGGAATATTTGAGGATTTGGAATCGGATGTTGCATCAACAAGCAATCCCAATTCTCAAGTACAACTTGCACCACAAATTGGAAACTTACATAAATTATTTAACAGGGCAGTATCTGGAGAACCATTGTTATTAGGAACCATGGCCACAATAGCCGGTTCAATTGCATACCTACTGTTTTCATTAAATTTTCCTGTTGTATTGGTATTATTATTATCCTCATTATTTACTACACTAATACAAGTACTTTTTTCAATAACATCATACATGGGGAGAATTACAAGCCAATCCTTATATAATCAACCATTATTTTTGGATGTAATATATAAGACGGTACCTAGTATAGCAGCACATGCATTTATCACTATCTTTTCATTAACAACATTGTCTTACATTATGGTATACCTATTAACTCCACCAGTACTATTGACATTACCTGTGCTGTCTATGCTAATGGGAGTAACAATAGGTTCTATAGGTTCAGCAGTAGGAGATATTCATTACGGTGCAGAAAATTTATACCAAAATTTAGAATTTGGTTCAGGGATTCCCGTATCCTTAAATGGTAATATTGTAACAAAATCAGCATTAGGTTCAAAGAAATCTATTGATGTGGTAAGTTTCTGCTCAAAATTTGCCGGTCCAATAACTGGATTATGTTTTGGAATAATAATATTCTTAAGTTTCTGGATTTACTTGGTATTTGGGGCTGTTGGTGGTTTGATAGCAGGACTAATTATAATAGTACTCTTCTTAATATTAAACTTCTTACTTGAAAGAAATTCCCGTATAAACTATGGAAAATATGAATAATAGGTGAAAATTTTGTTATTAGAATTATTAATATGTTTGATTATAGGTTCAACATTAATAGGTATTGGCGTACATTTTATACCTGTTGGTGGAGCTCCTGCAGCATTGTCTACATCTGCAGGAATTCCTACTGGAGCACCTATGATAACAATAGGTATGGGAATTACAGGAATATTGACGGCAATAACATTCGTTAATCAACCAAATTATCTGATAATAATAGCTGGAGCAATAGGGTCTATGATGATGATTTCAATAACCATGTTTTTCTCAAATATAATGCATGTATATGGTGTGGGTGTTCCAATAGCATCTTCTACCTTTGAAAAAGATCCTATCACCGGATTTAATCAAACAGAATATGTTAGTCAAGGTACAAAAGGACATGGTATTCCAACAGTATCATTTCTGAGTGGAGTACTAGGTGCAGGTCTTGGAGGAATAGGTGGAAGTTTAGCATTCACTTCAATATATTCAGAATTATCCGCTTCATTACTTGACATAAATTTAGTTATAACTATCACAACAATCATGTCTTTAATGTTGTTCTTCGTAATTGCTGTTGTAGCATCATATAATATTGGTGGAACAATTCAAGGGTTTTATGATAAAAAATTTAAACAAAAAATACTACCGGGAGCACTTTCATGCTTTATTGTCTCAGTAGTTCTCTCATTAATTTATGCATTAATTGTATGGGGGTTAATAAATGTCTGATGACTTAATTCCAAACCAAATTTTGTTTTTAGTTTCATTTTTTGGTGGATTATTATGTATTTATCTTAGTAATATACCTCTCATGGGCGGAATACTTTCTATAGCAGGTATATCATTAGCAACGATATTTGGTATTAATGCTCTAAGACATGTTGGAAAATATAGTTTAGGTACTGGAGTACCCTCAATAGTATACTTGTTAACAGCTATTGGAGTAATAGGTTATCTGCTTGGAATAGTATTAACAATTAACTTAAATCAGCCTATTTTATTTCCAATTATTGCAATAATATCGGCAATAGTTCTCGCACTAATAGTCTCATATATATGCAAATATTTATTTGGAATTCAGGTAGATATATTAGCTAAATCTTTTATTTCAATATCATTAGCATCAGTACTGTTAATTATATCCATGTCTACTTTAATTTCACAAACATTTATTCCACAAGTAATATATGAAAATGTTATACAAAATGGTATGATTATTTTATTAATGTTAATGTCAGTAATGGTTATTCAAAACCCATATAATGCATGTATGGGACCAAATGAGGATCAATATAGGACATTGTCATTAGGATTAACTAACATATTCCTAATGTTAATTGTATTGTCTTTATTATGTATTTTCACATCAAAATATTGGATACTTTATCTCTTATTGTCTATAATAGGATGGATTATATCTTTTAGAAAATACATAGGTTACACAAAGCATCAGGTAGCATCAATAAAAAGGTATGGTTTATGGCCAAAAGATGATAAGGAGATTTAAATATGACTATAGAAACATCAAAAATTATCATAGATGATAATTTAACATTAGATGTAAATACTGGGATAATAGGTCAAGGAATTTCTGAAACAAAAGGTAATGTACAAACATTTCCTACAAATGAAATTTTAGAACAACTTGATATAATAGAAGAAGCAATCACTGATTTAGAATCATCTTTTGATTCATCTACTGTATCACAGTTATCACAATCAGGAAGGGAAGGAATATATAATAAGGCAGGTTTCTTAACTAATATAGTCTTAGGAATTATAATTGCACTAATCATAATAATATTATTAGTATAATGGGGTTGAGTCTATTGGTTGAAAAAAAGGAAGTAGTTGAAGGATGGCCTTTAGAAACAGGTGATTATGATATTGGAGATAATACCTCTCCTGTTGCTGTGGTAACATTGGGCTCAAAAATGAATGAAGAAATTGTTGGGCAGGGTGCTGCAATAGCAGGTCCATTACATACAGAAAATTTAGGAATAGAAAAGTTAGTTACTAATATTATCTCAAACCCTAATCTTAGGTTCTTAATAATATGTGGGTCAGAGGTACAAGGGCATATAACTGGAAAAACTGTTGAAGCATTATATGAAAATGGTATAGATTCTGAAACTAAATCAATTATAGGTTCTCCAGGTGCAATACCTTTTGTAGAAAATTTACCTATTGAAGCTGTAGAACGTTTTCAAAATCAAATTTCTATAGTAAGTATGATAGATAACGAGAATATTGAGGATATTTCTGAGAAAATTGATGAATGTAAGAATAAAGATCCTGGCGCGTTTGAAGAAGATGCTATGATAATACAATTAAATGAAACTGAAGAAGAAGAGGAAGAAGAAAATATTGAAGTAACACCTGTTAATTCTTCTTCTGCAATGGATAAATCCTCAATATATTTGCTTGAAATTGAAACAAGAATTCGTTTAATGCAATCTGAAATTAAAGAAATAGGCAGTTTAGAAAAATTTAACAATGGATATTATACCGGTAAAATAGAGGGTATTGTTATAGGATTTATTGTTACATTAATTTTACTATTAGTAATATTCTGGAGTATAAGATTATGAAAACTATCATGAACAATATTAAAGGATTAACCCGATTAATCGAATATAAAACACAATTGTTAGGTAGGAATCAACGTTTAATCTCTGGGATAAATAGTACTAGGTTAATGGGTATGATTGTAGGATTTATATTAACAATTATTATCATTGGTTTACCTATTATATATTATAAAGGGGGTTTTTAATTGTCAGATAATTTAAAAGAAGATTTGTCGATAATTAACGAACGCTTAGAAAAATTGGAAGAAAAATTGGAGGAATCACATAGTGAATTTTCTCAACAATCTGGTAGAATGGTAGGACGAGATATTGGTGTAATATATGGTGTCTTAATTGCATTAATTTTTATGATAATAATGCTTAAATTCCATTTAATTTAAGAAAAAGGCGATTAAAATGTTTAAATTTGAAAAAAAACAAGAAGTATTTGACATATATGGGGTTAAAATTGGGGGACAACCTGGTGAATATCCAACCGCTTTGGCTGGGACAATATTCTATGCAGGACATAATATTCTCTCTGATGAAAATAAAGGACTCTTTGACAAAGAAAAAGCAGAGACATTATTGAATCAAATGGATGAAATGGCAGATATCACAGGCAATCCGGGAATTGTTCAGATATTTGGAGCAACACCTGAAGCAATATTAAAATATATAGATTTTGTAAGTGAACATACTGAGTCTCCCTTCTTAATAGATTCAACTGCCTCTGAAGCAAGAATTGAAGGATCAAAATATGTTACAGAAATAGGTTTATCTGAAAGAACAATTTATAATTCAATAAACATGTCAATAGATGATGAAGAAATACAGGCATTAACTAATTCTGACATTACTGCATCTATAATTTTAGGATTTAATCCAACAAAACCTGGAGCTGATGGAAAAATAGACTTATGGGAAACAGGTTCTGGGATACTGGAAAAAGGATTATTGGATATAGCATCTGATTGTGGTATATTAAAACCATTGATGGATGTTGCAGTTACTCCTCTTGGTCAAGGTGGAGGTACGGCAATAAAAACAACATTAAAAGAAAAAAGTAAATGGGGTTATCCTGCAGGAAGTGGAGTTCATAATGTTCCATCTGCATGGGAATGGGTTAAACAATTTAAAAAAGAAAATCCGGAAGTATGGCCTGTATGTGATATTGGAGCAAACATAGTGCAACAAATGGTAGGTGGAGATTTTGTACTTTTTGGACCAATTGAAAATACTAAAAAAGCTTTCGCTGCATGTGCAATGACTGACATGTTTATTGCAGAAGCTAATGAAGAATTAAAAATCACACCCGTTGATTCTCACCCATATAAAAATTTATTATGATATTATGTATGAACAAGTGTCTCTATCCAAATTTAATCCATCTAATTTAAAAGATCAATTTTATACGGTATTATCTGTTGAACTAGGTAATACTACTATAAAATCTATCATCGTGACTACAAATATTAAAACAAATCAAAGTTTTCAAATTAATAAATTAGTATATCTTACAAGAGATATTCGTCAACCAAAAGAATCTGAACAAGTATTTGGTCATACTATCTGGAATAAATCTCTTTCTAAAGAGGCCATTGAAGAATCAATAAGGGATATTATAATTACTTCTCTTGAACAAGTTAATTTAACAGTAAGTGACTTAGATTTTGTAGTAAGATCTACTGGTGTTATAGCAATATCAAACTTGGCTAATGAAGTGGGTTTAATTATTAAAGCATTATCTGATGCTTGTTTAAATGCGGGGATTAAACCTTCTCAAATGACGGCCCCTTTTTCTTTGAACAATATTCCAGAACATATTCGTAAATTTTCTTTTTTTAATAATATTAAATTTGATGGATCAGTTGTTAGTGTATCTCCACCTCAAACTACGGGATTATTGTCTAATGAGATGGAGGGTGATTTAGTTACAGCAGGTATTAAATTAGCATCCAAATCTTCATCTATTGAATATCGTAATCCTGTTGTATCAATTGATATGGGCACTACTCTGGCTGGTCAGGTTATTGATAATTCAAAACCTTATGCTAATTTGTTATGTAATTATGTTGGTTTGGCGGGAGGAATATCAGATATAATTTTAAGGGGTTGTGAAATAATACAGGATAAACAATCAACAATAGATGTCAAAAATTATGAAAAATCTCTTCAAATAAATAATGAAGAATATCATAATAACACAATTAAATTACATGAATCTATTGATATTATGGAAGTGTCTCCAAATATTGATAATTTTGGCTTAGTGAAGGTACATTCTTCAAATCAAAATAAAAATAATGTGAAAATAATAGGAACAAAACTAAATGATGAAAAAAAATTATTGAAAACTTTTAAAAAAATAGTAGACCTATCAAATACTCAACAAGTAATGTTACAAATCGATTATTTATACGCGTATTATATAAAAAGACTCTTAGAAAAAACAAAAGAACTAAATTTAATCACTGACGATATGACTTTGGGAATAACAGGACGAGCAGGAACTACAGGTCAAAAACCATATTTAATAAATCAATACCTGAATGATGAATTCAACATAATCTTTGTTGAAGATGGATTATCATTAGGTGCATTAATGATGGCCAGATGTATGAATTCATTAGGAACTCCAATAAATCCAATTGGTGGTTCAAAAAAAGGATATTGTATAATGCAACAAAGAATACAAAAAAAGAAATAAATTAGAAGAGTTATGCTCTAGCCATTTCTTCTAATCTTCTGATCCTTTCACTGGTTTCTGGATGAGTTGAAAATAAATTTTTTAATTTACTAGAAGCATTACCGAAAGGATTAACAATAAACATATGTGCATCAGTACTCTTTGCATTTTCCATAGGATGCTGAGTAGTACCAAACTCTAATTTTCTTAAAGCACTAGCAAGTGCTAACGGATTTCCACAGATTTTAGCACCAGTAGCATCCGCTTTAAATTCTCTTGATCTGCTAATAGCTAATTGTATTATGGATGCAGCAACAGGTCCAAGTATAGCAAGTAAAATTGCAGCTATGATATCACCAAAACCTTCATCATTACTTGAAAAAATGAAAGCATATTGACTCCAATGTGCTACTGCCACAATCAAACCTGCAACAGTTGCAGCTACAGAACTAATTAAGATATCCTTATTTTTTATATGTCCCATCTCGTGGGAAATAACACCTCTTAACTCATTTTCATCAAGTAATTGTAAAATTCCTGTAGTAACTGCTATGGCTGCATGGCTCTGGTTACGTCCTGTTGCAAAAGCATTAGGATCTGCAGAATCTATAATAGCAACTCTAGGTTTTTTTATACCTGCACTATTTGCTAAATCGCTTACAATTCTATGTAAATTTGGTGATTCCTGTTCCGTCACTATTCTAGCATTATATGAACTTAAGGCAATTTTGTCACTGTAGAAATAAGATGTGAAATTCATAATAATTGCAAAAAGGAATCCAATTATTATTCCTATCCTACCAAAATTAAATAGGTGTCCTATAAATCCGAATAAAATTACTAAAATAGCGGACAAAAAACCTAATAAAATGACTGTCTTTAAATTTTCTAACATTTTATTCTCCTACTTTAGTTTTCAGTTATTTTATTATTTATCTTAATATATTTATATATTTAGAATATTTTTTACTAAGTTTTTTTAATAGAAACATATATAAGTTAATATAAGGTGTGATTTATGACTACTGCATTAATAATGGCTGGGGGAAAAGGTACTCGAATGGATTTGGATTGTGAGAAACCATTGATAGAAGTTAACAATAAACCAATGATAAAATCTGTTATTGAAGCATTATTAAATTCAAAATATGTGGATAAAATTTTGGTTGCTGTTAGTCCTAATACTCCATTGACTTCAAAATATTTGGAAGATTTTCCTGTTATAATTATCCAAACATCAGGAATTGGATATATTGAAGATTTATCTGAGGTTCTTTCAAATAGGGAGTATGTTGAAGAAGATGAAGTTATCATGACAATCGTTGCAGATTTGCCATTTGTTACTGGGGAACAATTGGATGATGTTTTTAAACATTATTTTGAAAGAAAAAAGCCTGCAATGTGTGTTTCTGTTCCTGAGTATCTTTTTGAAAAGTATGGGATTAAACCTACCTTGGTTTTTGATGGTTTAGTACCTACTGGTGTAAATTTACTATTAGCCAATAATGATGAACAAGATCAAAGTATTTATGAATCTGATAATGTCGAATTGGCATTTAACATAAATACATTAAATGATCTTGATTTGTCTAATCATTATTTTTATTAAAAAAAAATTTGAAATAAGTTATATATAGTTTAAATTATATAAATTATATCATAATTATTACCAATATAGTAACTATAAAAACTTTAGGTGGACAGTAATGACTAATGAAAGGGAATTAATTAAAGGAGAAGAAAAGTTATGGGCGGATATCAAAGGATATCAAGTTGCTACAAGTAATGCTCGTATCTTAGGAGTTCTAGACGAATTAACAATTGACGAAAAAACTGGAAAAATCACTGATATTGTAATTAGAACTGAAGCTGAAAGAAATGTTAAAGTTAAAGGTGCAAAACATAAAGGCGACTTACTTATTGTACCTTTCGGTAAAGTTGAAAAAGTCGGTGAATTTATAATTATCTCAGGATAATTCGGAAAAGTAAGATAATCATAAGATTATTTTATAAAACTTTTTTTATTTCATAAAATTAATTATTATTAAAATTAGATCTTTTTTTTTACTTGGAGTTTATTTTCTAAAAAAATATAGTTGAATAGAATGATTACATTCCATCCATACTTAATTCCATTATGTTCTTTGTTTCTTTTGCTAATTCTTGTGGTAATCCTTTAATGTCTATATCTAGGAAACCTCTTACAATCATTGAAGCTGCTTCATCTTCGGTTAATCCACGAGCCATTAAGTATTGTATTTCATCTTCAGCTATTTTTCCTACAGCTGCTTCATGAGATAATTCCATGTCGGTACAATCTCCTCTTAGCTCTGGAATTGAATATATTTTTGAATCATCTGATAAGATTAATCCCATACATTCTAGGTGTCCTTTTGCTTCATGAGCTTTACCATGTAAGTCTCCTCTGGTTATGATGGTTGATTCATCTTCAGATATTGCTCTTGTAATCATTTCTGATTGTGAATTTATACCGTTTAGTACAGTTCTTGAACCTTGGTCAATTACTGAATCTTCTTTTCCTGCTAATATTGATTGGAAGAATACTTTTGTATTTTTACCATTAGCATAAGCTGTTGGATATGCTTGGATGTTACGAACTGGTTTTGCTAGTATGTAATTGGATATGTATGTACTGTTGTCATCCATTATTACTCCGGTTCTTGGTCTTACATCTACTTCTTGTGCCCAGTTATGTACCATTGTGAATGTTACTTTTGAGTCTTTTTTAAGGTAAAACTCGGATACTCCTATGTGTGCTGCATTATCTACGTGTGCTGCTGTTGAACATCCTGTTATAATATTTATTTCTGATCCTTCTTCGGCTATGATAATGTTGTGTGCTGTTTGTCTAACTGAATCGTCACCTATGTACATACATGCTTGTATTGGTAATTCTAATTTTGTTCCAGGTAAGCTTCTAATGAAGTATCCGCTTTTTGCGCCTAATTCTGTGGTTGCTGTATATTTATCGGCATCAACTTGAACTGCTTTCCACATGTAATCTGCTAACCAGTCATATTTTTCAAGTGCTTGGGCGGTTCCCATTACTTCTACTCCTGGGAACATATTGTTTACAAATACTTCTGATTGGTCCATTTGTAGGAAAGATGCGGATCTGTCTTCTTCATCGGTCATCATACCTACGCTTGTTAAGGTTTCTTTGTCTGATTTTGTTAAATCGTCTAATGAATCAATATGGGTATGTGCTTCTACATCTGCAGCTTGGTATTCATTTAAATCTATATCTTCACCTATTGCTGCTTTTTTGTTTATTGCTTTTTCTGCTTTATCTTTAATTGAAACCATTTTACATATCTCCAAATCCTGATTTTCTAATGTTTGTCATTATTTCTTCCGGATTGCCTGTTTTTGCAATTTTTCCGTTTTTCAGTACATGTGCGTGTGTTGCGTCAACAAATCTTAATATGTATCCTAAGTGTGTAATTAATAATCCACCTTTTTTACTATTTTCATCGTTTTGTCCTAATAATGTACCTATTTCTTTGGATATTAATTCCACATTTTCTATGTCTACTCCAGAATCTGGTTCGTCGAACATAATAAAATCTGGTTGTTGTGCTAGTAATTGTAATAGTTCGGATCGTTTTACTTCTCCTCCGGAGAATCCTAAGTTAACATCTCTTTCTAGGAAGTCATTGTTTAGTTTTAATCTTTCTCCTAGTTTTATTACATCTTCATCTAGTTCGTCGTTTGTTTTGTATTCATGGTTTTCATCAACAATTTTTAGTAAGTCTTTTAATTTTACTCCTCGTATTGCTGGTGGGTTCTGGAATGTTACTCCTAATCCTAAGGCTATTCTTTCGTGTGTTTCTAATTTTGTTATGTCTTTGCCTTTGTAGATTATTTTTCCTTTAGTTACTTTGTACTTTGGGAATCCGAGTATTGTCATGAATAGTGTACTTTTTCCTGCTCCGTTTGGACCTAATAATACGTGTGTTTCTCCTTCTGCTATTTGGAGATTTACACCTTTTAATATTTTTTTTCCTTCTACTTCTACTTCTAAATCAGATATCTCAAGTAGCATTTCATCACCAAAATTTTAATAGTTAAAATAATTATTTTTTTTTATTAATTTAATTTTATATAAAAAAGCATTCTATCTTTTCTTATTTATTATATATTATTAATATCTTTTAAATGTTGTTTAACACCGTTATATAACATTGTTATAAATATTTTTTTTCTTCCATATAATATTAATGAAGTATGTTGGGAATAATGTCTTTATATTATATAGTATTAATAATCATGATAATTCTTTTAGGTCTACCTAAA
Source organism: uncultured Methanosphaera sp. (assembly GCA_946537725.1). Lineage (GTDB taxonomy): Archaea > Methanobacteriota > Methanobacteria > Methanobacteriales > Methanobacteriaceae > Methanosphaera. The sequence continues at coordinate 8,025 of CAMNFZ010000015.1, read as the reverse complement.
ATTTACTACTATTTTCTATACACATATTAAAAATTTAAAAAAATAGGAAAAAATTCTATTTTAAAAATAAAGTCATATACTTCGTTTTTTAACTATTTTTTTTAGAAAAATTATAAGCAAAAAATCAAAAAAATTACAATCTTAATATTTAAACTTAACGGTTTCCAACATAAAACAACCTTTATAATAATAGTTATAGTTATATAATATTGTACATTATTTTAGTTAAGTGTACAATTCAATTGTACTCTAAGACGTTATGTTTAATAGTACAATAACACGTGTTTAAATATTAAATTTAAATGTCAAATCATTTAGAATTTTAAAATGATTATAAGTAAATAATCATGTTTTTATAATAGGAGGAAAAATAATGGCTAATGACGATATTAAAATAATCGTTTTCAGTTGTAACTGGTGCTGTTACGGTGGAGCAGATACTGCAGGAACATCAAGGATGCAATACCCACCTAACATAAGAATGATCAGAGTAATGTGCTCTGGAAGAATTGAACCTCAATTTATACTCAAAGCTTTAAGAGAAGGAGCAGACGGAGTATTCATCGGTGGATGTCACATGGGAGACTGCCACTACGATGCAGGTAACTACAAATTCGATAGAAGAATGAGATTAATCTACAGATTATTAGACGAACTTGGAATTGAAAAACAAAGAGTTCAACACGATTGGATTTCAGCTTCTGAAGGAGAAAAATTCGCAACTACTATTAGAAGAGTAACTGCAGAAATTCAAGAATTAGGTCCTTCACCACTTAAAGCACAATTAGCAGAGGGGGAATAAGTACATGGCAGATAAAAAAAGAATAGGAACTATGTGGCTCGGTGGATGTTCTGGATGTCACATTGCATTAACAGATTTACACGAATTATTATTAGATGTATTAGAAGTTGCAGAATTCGAATTCAGTCCTGTACTTATGGATACAAAATATGATGAAATTCCAGAAATGGACATTGTATTAATAGAAGGTGGAATCCGTAACGACGAAAACAAAGAATTAGCTGAAGTATTAAGAGAAAAAGCAGACTTCATTGTAGCTTACGGATCATGTGCAGAATTCGGAGGAATCCCTGGACTTGGTAACTTACACACCAACGATGAATTAACAACAGAAGCATACATAAACTCATGCTCAACAGTTAACCCAGATGGAATTATTCCAAACGAATCAGTACCTCACTTAGAAAGTAGAGTAAGACCATTATCTGATGTAATAAAAGTAGACGCAGCATTACCTGGATGTCCACCAAAATCCGACGTAATCGCACAAGTACTTATTGCATTAGTTAAAGGAGAAACACCTGAAATTCCAGATAACAACTTATGTGATGTATGTGAAAGAGAAAAACCACCTACGGGTATGGCAATGGACACTATCAAAAGACCTTGGGAAGTTGGACCAACCGACAAAGATTTATGTTTAGTACCTCAAGGTATAATTTGTTTAGGTCCTGCAACAAGACCATTATGTGGAGCACAATGTCCTTCAGTAGACACTCCATGTAGAGGATGTTACGGTCCTACAGACAAAGTATTAGATGCAGGAGCAAAAATGATAAGTGCTATAGGTTCTGACTTCGGTGTAGAAAGTGATAAAGAAGTAGATCCTGAAGAAGTTGCAAACCAAGTAGAAGATATCGTAGGAACATTCTACACATACACATTACCAGCAGCTTTAATCCCATTAAAACTTAGAGATTAGATTGTAGGAGGCTAAAATAAATGGTAGAATTAACATTAGAACCTGTAACAAGGATTGAAGGTCACGCAAAAATTACAGTAGACCTCGATGAACAAGGAAATGTAAAAGATACAAAATTACACGTAATGGAATTCAGAGGATTTGAAAAATTCTTACAAGGAAGACCTATTGAAGAAGTACCAAGAATCGTACCTAGAATATGTGGTATCTGTGATGTACAACACCACTTAGCAGCAGCTAAAGCATGTGACCAAGTATTCGGTTACAACGATGATGAAATACTTCCAACAGCTTACAAAATGAGAGAAATCATGAACTGGGCTTCAGTTGTACACTCTCACACATTAAGTTTCTACTTCTTATCTGCACCAGATTTCATCGGTGGAAAAGATAGAAAAACCAGAAACGTATTCCAAGTAATCAAAGATTACCCAGAATTAGCTAAAAAAGCTTTAGAATTAAGAAGACACGCACAAGACATCATCACAACAATCGGTGGAAGACCAATTCACCAAGTATCAAACACACCTGGTGGAATTACCACAGAATTAACTGATGAAGTACAAGCTGAAAACTTAGAAAAAGCAAAAAGATGTGTAGAACTCTCCATGGATACATGGGAAGCAGCACAACCAATCTTTGAAGAAAACATGGACTTAATCAAAACATTAGGTTACGTTGAAACTTACCACTGTGGTTTAGTAGACAAAAAAGATGGTAGTTGGGACATGTACAACGGTAATGTAAGAATGGTTGACAAAGAAGGTAAAGAATATGCTGAATTTGCACCACAAGAATACACCAACTACATGGCAGAAGGCGTAAAACCATACTCCTGGTTAAAATTCCCATACATCAAAGACATCGGATACCCTGAAGGTGTATACAGAGTAGCACCATTATCCAGATTAAACGCATGTAAAAAAATGCCTGATGCAGCACCAACAGCACAAGAATTATTAAACCAATTCAGAAGTACTTTTGGAGACTGTCCACAAGAAACTTTATTATTCCACCCAGCAAGACTCATAGAATTAGTAGCATCTGCAGAATTAGCAGTTGACGGTCTTGAAGGTGACTTAAGTGGAGAAAAACGTCCTGGAGCTATCGACAGAAGCCAAATCACCGGTGAAGGTGTAGGTATTGTTGAAGCATCAAGAGGAACATTAACTCACCACTACAAAACAGATGAAAACGGTTTAGTAACTGAAGCAAACATCATCGTAGCTACAGTACAAAACAACCCAGCAATGGAAATGGGTATTCAACAAGTTGCAAACACCTACATAAAACCTGGTGTAGAAGTTGACGATAAAATCTTCAACTTAATGGAAATGGTTATCCGTGCATACGACCCATGTCTCTCATGTGCAACTCACCAATTAGATACTCAAATGAGATTATCTACTGTAGAAGTATATGATCATATGGGTAACTTAGTAAAAAAAATCTAAGTAAACTAAAATAAGTACAAATCTTCTCTTGAAGATATTGATGATTGAAGATTCTTCTTCATTCATTTTTTTTAGATGAAATTTTCATCTTTATGTTATTTTGACTAAAATAATACTTAGGGACATAGTATCATAGTATGAGTTTTTACTTGACTAATGATTACTATGCTTTTTTTTTATTTTATTATAATCTCTTTTTTTTAATATTAATTTTAAAATTAGTGAATTCTTTTCTATTTATCTAAAAAAAAAATAATTTAAGAATTAATAATATAATTCTTTCCTTTCATTACAAATAGTTAATTTTACTTGAACACATTTTTTTATGGTTTATTCTGTTTGAATAAACCAATTCCTTTTGTATAGGATATTTTAATATTTAATTTTGGAGTTTTTATAATAGGGGTGATGAGGAAAATTTCTTTGTATACTTTTTTTGAGATTAGATTGTAAAAATAATAATCATACATTTTTGTTATTTTTTATTACTTCTACAATTATTATTATGTATGTACTATGTTAAATACTTTTTTATTAAAAAGTATTACTTTTTCAAAGTTTTTCTTATTTTATTAATATTTTCTAATTTATTATTCATTTGTGGAGTATAAACTCCAGTAATTGTGTTTATGCCTAGTTTTTTATATTCATCAAAAAAATTCATGTTATTTGTAGCATATTGTATTTTAATTTTTACGTTTGGAAGATATAGTTTCAGTAAAAGGATAACTTTTGTAATGTACTCCTTTGAATATTGTGGATTATATTCTTCGGGGCTATCAATGAAAGGATCAAAACCTTTAAGTTCTATACTATCTATTTCTAAATTTCTCATTTTCATAATAATGTTGAAGATATCCGTATGTGTTTCATTATAATTTAATGTTAATTGGTATACTACATTTAAACACATATTTTCTTTAATGTATTTGATGACTTTTTCTTCATATTTGTTATTTTTTTCAAGAGTACTTTTATTTAATTTAATGTGTTGAAAATCTTGGGGGATGATAATTATTGAATTAAGATTATACTTTTTCAGGTATTTTAAATTTTCATAATTAGAAATTGCCACATTGATATCAATTTTATATTTTTCTAAATAATTTAATATTATAAATAATTCTCTTAATCCAGTTATGTCCTTATTATAACAATTAATTCCTGTGATAGGGTATTGGTCTAAATCATTCAATTTGTATTCTATATTTTTGGTGATAAATTTTTCAGTATATTTTTGTCTAGATATAGGTGTTCTGTATCCACATGTCGGGCAATTATCTTCAATTTGATAAATTAAAGGATAATAAATATTTGTTTCAAAATTTATATTGTTATTGTCCTTATTAATAGAATCTATTAACTCAGTATTTTCTATTACTTTGTTTAGATTCCATATATGTTCAATATCATCTTTTGTTACAATGTTATTTTCAATATTTTTCAGAATATTTTTTATCATTTTATTCGCCATATTTATCGTATTTTGAATTCAAACTTTTTTTTATTTTTTTCAAACTATAATTATATTTATTTTTAAGATAAACTAATATTTTTTAATTAATTTCATATATTTTAATAGCTTATTTTTCTAGAAATACTTTATTTTTTTTAATTTAAATTTGAAAACATTTATATGTAAATTTTATTAAATATTTCAATTGTAAGAATATTTATTACAAATAGAAAAAAAGTATGCAAAATATTCAATAATAATGTTTATATTTGTATTACTCTAATAAACGTACTATTTAACGGTTAAAACTCCTGTTGGAGTGTTTTTTTGTATAAATATTTGAACACAATTATGGAAATGTATTTTAGACAGTTGGAGGGACATAATTTCTCTTATTTAAGTTTTTTTCTGAATTTTTTTCACACATGCGTATAGCATAAAAACACGTATTATCAAATATTGTTTCTTCAATATTTTTACCAACTAAATATTGTCGAATATTATCCTTATTTTGATAATGTGAAAAAAAGAATAAGCAGATTTATAACCCGGAATGAATATGATAATTTCATTTCTTAATGAATATACTTTTTAAGAGGTGTACATATAAATGCCAACATATGAAGACAAAATAGATTTATATGGGGTAGATGGAAAACTTTTAGAAGAACAAGTACCTCTAGAAGCAATTAGTCCAGTAGTAAACCCTACAATTAAAAATATTATACAAGAAATTAAGCGTTCTGTTGCTGTAAACCTTGCAGGAATAGAAAAATCATTAGCAAACGGAGCATACGGTGGAAAAGCTAACTTTATTCCTGGTAGGGAATTAGAATTAGATATCGTAGGAAATGCAGATGCAATTGCAGACAAAATGTCAAAAATGTTAAAAGTTAGTGCTGATGATGATTTCAACCTTGAATTATTAAATGGTGGAAAACAAGTCTTAGTACAAGTACCATCAGAAAGATTAACTGTTTCTGGTGACTATTCAGTAGCACCATTAGCAACAGGTTCAGCTTTAATCCAAGCTATTCTCGATACATTTGATATTAACAAATATCAAGCATCAGAAATCAAAACAGCTGCTATGGGTGGATACCCACACAACGTAAAATTAGGCGGAGCAATAACAACCCTTTTAGGTCAAACAACTCACCTTGAAGGTTTAGGATACAGCCTAAGAAACATAGGTGCTAACCACGTAGTAGCAATTACTAAGAAAAACACTCTTAACGCAGTAGCTTTATCATCCATCCTTGAACAAACAGCTACCTTTGAAATGGGTGACGCAATAGGTGCATTCGAAAGAAGTCACTTATTAGGTTTAGCATTCCAAGGATTAAACGCAAACAACTTAGTTTACGATTTAGTTAAAGAAAATGGTAAAGGAACTCTTGGTGATGTAGTAGTAGCATTATTAGCAAGAGCATTAGACGATGGAGTAATCAAAGTAAAAGAAACATTACCTTCCGGATACAAATTATATGAACCAGTTGACTGGGCATTATGGAACGCATATGCAGCAGCAGGTCTCGTAGCTTCCGTTATTGTAAACGTAGGTGCAGCAAGAGCAGCACAAGGTATCGCATCTTCCATCCTATACTTCAACGATATTCTCGAATACGAAGCAGGTTTACCTGGTGTAGACTTTGGTAGAGTAATGGGTGTAGGTGTAGGTATGAGTTTCTTCTCACACGGTATATACGGTGGAGGAGGACCAGGTATCTTCAACGGTAACCACGTAGTAACAAGACACAGTAAAGGATACGCAATTCCATGTGATACAGCAGCAATGTCATTAGATTCAGGTACACAAATGTTCTCTGTAGAAGCAACATCTGCTTTAGTAGGAGAAGTATATGGTAGTGTAGACAATTTAAGAGAACCAGTAAAATATGTTGCTGAAGGAGCAAGTCAAATAAAAGATCAAATCTAAGTAGGATGTTAAATAATGTCAGCAGAAGTAGAAGAACAAAATATCATTAAAGCAACTGATGTGAAAATTTTTCCATATAGGATATTAAAACCAACAACAACTGAAAAAATATTAAACCAAATATTGCAGTTAGAAGGAGTTTTAAGAGTATTACTTAATGGTGAATCATTACCAACAATAGTTAACTTTGGTCCTGCAAAGGGATTGCCAGTTAACCATACAGATAGGAAAACTATCAATGTTAAAGGTAACGATGTTCCACTACGTGTTTCTGTTGGTGAAATCATTTTAACTGTCCAATTAGACAATCTTGACGATTTTGTAGAAAAAGCTGATGAAATTTTGGATAATACTCTTAACTTTGGTTATGATATTAAAGTAGGAATATTTAATAAAACTCAAACTTCAGTTTCAGATTATATGAAATATGGTGAAGGATTTGAAGACAAAATAGATTCAAGGCTTATAGGATTAGTAGATCCAAATGCAAAATCATCAGAAACTGTTAGATATATCAGGTGATTGTAAATGGCATATGACGTACAATTTTATCCTGGGGAAAGTAAAATTGCGGAAAACCGTAGAAAACACTTAAACCCAGATTATGAACTCGAAATACTAAGAAGTATTGCAGATGACGATATAGTAAAACTTTTAAGTCACAGAAACCCAGGGGAAGGTTACAAAACAGTACACCCACCTCTCGATGAAATGGACTTTGAAGCAGATGATATGAAAGACTTCGTTGAACCAATCGACGGAGCAAAAAAAGGAATTCGTATAAGATACGTACAATTCGCAGACTCCATGTATAACGCACCAGCTCAACCATACGACAGAGCAAGATCATACATGAGAAGATTCAGAGGAGTAGACACAGGTACACTCTCAGGAAGACAAGTAGTAGAAATGAGAGAATCCGACTTAGAAGAAACTTCCAAATTATTAATGGAATCAGAATTCTTCGACCCAGCAAAAACTGGATTAAGAGGAGCAACAGTACACGGTCACTCATTAAGACTCGATGAAAACGGTTTAATGTTCGACGCATTACAAAGATACGTATACGATGAAGATGAAGGAGTAGTTAAATACGTAAAAGACCAAGTAGGTGTAGAACTCGACGAACCTATATCAGTAGGAGAACCATTACCAGAAGACAAACTTAAAGAAATCACAACTATTTACAGATATGATAACGTAAGTTTAAGAGACGACCCAGAAGTTATTAAAGTAGTAGAAGAAGTACACTTTGCAAGAACTGCTGGTGGATATGGTTTAGAAGTATTCAACGACGATTTACAAAGTAAATTAGGTGGTAACTAATGGTAGATGAGAAAAAATTATTCTTAAAGGCTTTACAAGAAAAATTTGATGAAGACCCTTCAGAACAAAAGACTAAATTTTACTGCTATGGTGGATGGGAACAATCCGCAAGAAAAAGAGAATTTA
>CAMNFZ010000014.1 GCA_946537725.1 uncultured Methanosphaera sp. | reverse complement strand
ATACAAAAGGAGTATTCACATTCAGTACAACAGCAAACAAAGTAGGAACTAACACAATAACCATATCACACACTGGTGGTGCAAACTACAACCCAACAAGCAGTACTAAAACATTTATTGTTAATTAATATATTTGATAGATATTCCTTCCCCACCCCCCGTTTTCACTTTTTTTATCATATTTTTGTTATAATTCATTGTTGTTATAAAATTCTATTGATAGAGTATTCAAATTATTTAAATTAATAATTCTAAAGTAAAACATTAAAATTATATACATTAAATTTAAATAATATTAACTATAATAATGGCGTTATAACAATACACAAAAAAATGTATTTTTATTCGTTAAATGAAAAAAGATAGGAGGAATAAACATTAGAGTTAGAAAGAATAATCTAATTTTCAGTATTTTTTTAATGATTTTCATTATTCTTACAGTCACTACAGTATCTGCAACAGATAACATTACTAATGACAATTCATTAAATGTATATGAATCTGAAAATTATGATGATAATAGTGTTGTTACAAATACTATTTCTAAAAATGTACAGACACAAACTAAAACAAATACAACAGAAACTAATGAGAAAAAAGACTTAAGTATAACTCTGAATCCTATTGAGGAAGTAAAATATGGAAATGATGCAAATATTTCCGGTACTTTTACTGATATAAACGGCAATCCAAGAATAAACAGTAAACTCAAAATTAATATCAATGACAAATCAGCAAGTGCAAAAACAAACGATGATGGAAAATTTTATTTCCTTACTAAAATAGGAAAAGTTGGTATAAACAATGTCACAGTAAGTCATAATGGTGGAACAAATTTCAACCCAATAAGTGTTAACACAACATATACTGTGTTAAAACAGGACCTTAAAATTACAGTAGATCCTATTAATCAAACTTCTTTCGGAGAAAATGTTACTATTACAGGAACTTTTACTGATGAAAATGGAATTGCCCGTAACGGCAGTAAGGTTAAAGTAGAAGTTAATGGTAAATTTGGTAGTGCATTAGTTGATGAAAATGGAACTTACACCTTCACTACGGTTATTGGTAAAATTGGAATAAACAATGTTACCATTAGTCACAAAGGTGGAGCAAATTTCAATCCAGCCAGTATTAACACAACATACTCTGTAGTTAAACAGGATCTTAAGATTACAGTAGATCCTATTGCAAATGTTGGTTTTGGTGATAATGTAACCATTACTGGTAGGTTCACTGATGCTAATGACAAACCTAGAGTTAACAGTAAAGTTAAAGTTATGGTTAATGGTAAATTTGGTAGTGCTAAAACAGATAGTGATGGATATTTCACATTTGTAACAAAATTAGGTGCGCTTGGAATTAATAATGTTACTTTAAGTCATCCTGGCGGTGCTAACTATAATCCTGTTGATGTCAATACAACATATATTGTAACAAAACAGGATTTGAACATTAACATTACAACATTTAAAGAGGAAGATAATGGAAATGTTACTATTTCAGGTATTTTTACTGATGCTAGTGGTAAAGTTAGAAAAAACAGTAATGTGAAAGTTGTAGTTAATGGTAAGTCTGTTAGTGCTAAAACCAATAGTAAAGGTGAATTTACATACACAGGTAACTTCCCTGTAACTGATATGAATAATGTTACCATTACTCACCCTGGAGGAGATAATTATAATCCTTTAGAATATAATAATATCTTTGAAAATCCTGATATTCGTATAAGTGATTCGGAGATTCATCCTGGCGTAAATAAGACATTATTAGTATTAGTACCAACTGATGCAGCAGGAAATGCCGTGTTTAAAATTAATAAGAACACCATATCAGATAAACTTGAAGTTGTTTATGGTATGGTATATTACACATATCCAGTTCCAGAATCATTCCAATCAGAAGAATATCTGTTAGAATTCACATACTCCGGAGATAACAAATATATGGGTAAAACAGTGAATGCAACATTAACTTTAACTCCTGAAGGTGGAAGAATTGATGCTGATATGAGTATGAGAAATTTCAGCATAAAATATTTAGTTAAAGATGTGATATCTGTTGAGTTAAATGATGATGCTTTTGGTACTATCCAATTCAAAGCAAATGATATTAACATTACAAAGATAAAATTCAGTAATGGTAGTGCAGAATATGAGTATACTAGTCATTTAAAACCGGGTGTTTACAATTTAACAGCAACATATTCTGGTAATTATAAATATAATCCAGGCATTGTGAATTCTACCCTTATAGTGAATAAATTAAATTCAAAATTAACTATGAAAAATATTACATCAAAAGCTGGAAATTACACATTATTCATGGCAACTGTTACTGATGAGATTAAACAGCCAGTTAAAAAGATGAATGTTACATTTAAACTGAATAATACAGTTATTGGCTCAAACTTCACTGATGCTAACGGAAGCGTAAAATTATATTACACATTACCTTCATCATTATATGAAAAAACATATAACATTACTGCAACAGGTCTTACAACAGACACAGTTATTGGTTCAACAAATAAAGCTAAATTAACATTAAAACAATTAACAACTAAAGTATCTGTTCCAGATACTTCAACAAAACCTTCAAAAACCATAACAATAACTGCTACAGTAATTGATGAATTTAATAATTATGTGTCCAAAGGTGTTGTTACATTTAAAAAAGACAACATTATTTTAGGTAAAGTAAATGTATCTGACGGATTTGCAAAATTCACATACACTACAAATTATGAAACATCCAATAAAACATATGTTTATGCAAGTTATGTTGGAGATTGGAAATATGCTTCTTCAAATGGAAAAGGAACTTATGAAGTAACACAGTTAAAAACTACTATCAGCCCTAATGCTATAAATGCAAACCCTAACTCTGAGATAACATTATCCTCAATAATCAGGGATCAGAACCAGAATTATGCTACTGATGGTAGTGTAAGATACAGCATAAACAATACTGTTATAGGAACTGCTACTGTCAGAAATGGTGTTGCTACACTAAGACACACCTTGAAGGAGTATGTTGCAGGAAATTACAGAATTAAAGCAGAATATCTTGGTTCAAAAGTATATAAACCAAGTTCCAATACTAACACTATGATTGTTTCAAGGTATGGTACTACAATTAGAGGAGAAGAGTTTTATGCTGTTGTAGGTTCTAAGTCAACAATGAGTCTTAGTGTAGTTGATGATGAGAAATATAATGTGAACTCTGGTGAAGTTAAGTTTTATCTTAATAATGAATACTTGGGCACTGCAAAGGTATCTAATGGAGTTGCAACATTAGAATATACAGTTCCTTCCAAGTATGATGGTAAAACTGTGAAATATTATGCTACATATGAAAAGAATGGTATTTATGATTCAAGTTCATATAGCGGTAATTTAGTTGTAACTCATCAAAAAACTGTATATGTAAGCCCAACAGGTAGTGACAGTAACTTAGGAGATAAAGCTCATCCATTTAAAACAATCCAATACGCTTTAACACATATTTCATTGTTTGGAACTATTCAGTTAGAACCTGGTACTTATTCACTTTCTGGATTACAACTTAACACTTCAGTTAACCTTATTGGTAGTGGAAGAGATAAGACTTTTATTGATGGACAAAAAAGTGGAGTTCCTGTATTTAATATAACTAAAAGAAATGCAGTTCTCACAATAAAAGGAATAACCATAAGAAATGCTAAGAGTAACAATGACTTTAGTGCAGGAGCTATAGTAACATCAGGAAAATTAAATATTGTAAATTCAAGATTTGTTAACAACACAGGAAGTGGTAACTTCTCAGGAGGAGCAATATATACAAATGGTATACTAAATATAACAAACACAACATTTACCAACAACATAGTTACAAATGTAAACAGTCAAGGTGGAGCAATAAGATGTTATGATAACACAACATACATAACAAATTGTAGATTTGAATCAAACCAAGTAACCGGAACTAATTCAACAGGAGCATCAGCAATATATGGTGACTATTGTGACATAATCATTAACCAAACAACATTCACAAAGAACATTGCTAAGGGCAAATATGTTACTGGAGGAGTTATAAGAGCAATTGCAGGAGCTGTTGTAATAGACAACAGTACTTTCACAAACAACCAAATCATATCTACAGATTATGGAATGGGAGGAATCATAGGATCATTAAGTAGTGGAATTTCAATAATGAACTCAAACATAAATTCAAACACCATCAAGGCAACAAATAATGCTGGTGGAGGAGCAGTTTATGTTGAAACTGCTGCTATGGATATTAAGAATACAAAAATAAATTCCAACACTCTAAGTGCAGCCACTACTTATGGTGGAACAATATATTCATATAAAGCTTCAATAAACATTATTGACACACAAATGAACAGTAATAAATTAGCTGATACTGACAATGGATATGGTGGAGTAGTTTATGCATATGAAGGAGGAATAAATGTTACTAATTCCAATTTCACAAGTAATTCTATTAAAGCAAAATCATTAGCATTAGCCGGTGCTATATACACATTTTCAGTAGTAGACGTGAGAAATTCTAACTTTGAAAAGAATGATATTAATGCTACTAACCTTGGTGGTGGAGCAATAGCCAATATGGGTAACCTTACAGTTACTAATAGCAACTTCATCAGCAACAATGCATATAATGCTGGTGATGCTATAACTGCCACAACAAGTGCTAAAAATAATATTGAAAACAATTATTGGGGTTCAAACAATCCTAATTGGAGTAATTTATTATACAGTGTATCACAACCTAAAACCTACTCTAAAACAAAATTATAAACTGATTAGAATTATTCAATAATTCTAATATTCTTACTTTTTTAGTCAATTATTAAATTACAAATTTTTTTAAATTCAGAATTTATATTAATCTGTTTTTCCAAGATGTAGTCAGTACCTGTGGTGATGAATATACAGTTACCTTGTGCTGAAAATTATGTGAAATCTAAGTTATCTTCTATTGGCTCTGTAGAAAACCTTGCTTTGAAGGAATATGAGTAATACCTCAAACATAGTTTTTTTTACAAAGGGAAATATTTTATTAACAGCCAAAACATTAAAAAAATAAATTTAAAACATTACCTAGATTATTTAGACTATATTCTCAGTTTGAAAGAGAAAATTCTCGAAAAACATTTTTATGATGAAAAATCTAACTTCACCACACATCTTGAGAAGACCTTTTCTAATCTTTTCGAAAAATTATTATAGTTTAGATGATAGAATATATTTTATATATAAAATAATAAAAAGACGATTTAAAATAATTCAATTAATTATATTAATTTAAGGAGTGATAATAATGGGATGGGATGATGCACCAGCTCATGTATGTAGAGGAGGAGATGCTAGAGGACTTGCATTTTGTTGTCCACCAGTAAAACCATGTCCAGTACATGCAAAAATAGCAGAAATAGGAATTAGTCCTCAGGAATTTGTAAACATTAAAGAAGAATTTGGTAAAAAAACCAAACTTGGTGCAGGAGCAGCAACATGTTTTGGTTCCTTAATTTGGTGTTGTAAAGATTCAAAACCTTGTCCTTTAAGAGACATGGAATTACAGGCTAATGGTATTTCACATGATGAATATATGACACTTAAAAAAGAATTAGCAGATGAAATTCTTAAACATTCAAACATTAATAATACATCATACTCTGATGAAGACATTAAAAGTCTTGCAGAGACATTTGATATTTCATTTGATGAAGCTAAACAGGCATTGGATGATGCTGGTAATGACTTAAAAACAGCTATCAAAAATTTAAGATTAAAAAGTTTATAAGTTAAACTTTTAATTATACTTTTTTTTATTAACCTTTTTAGAGAGTAATTATTATGGGACTTACTTCATTATTTTTTGAAATGAAAGATAAACATGTTTTAATAATTGGTGCTGGTAGTGTTGGTGTTCGTAGGAGTAGAAGATTTTTAGATGCTGGTGCGAATGTTTCAATAATAACTCATGATATCAAAGAGGATATTCGGAAAGAACTTGAAGAGAAGGGTGCAACTTTCTATGATGAGTCTTTTAGAGATAAGTTGTTAGATGAATGTGATCTTGTAGTTATTTCAACGAATAATCCTGAATTAAATGAGGAAATTGCACGAAAAGCTGAGGGTAAATTAGTTAATTGTGCCAGTGATATTTCATTGAGTAATATTATTGTTCCATCTACTTTTAAATTAGGTAGTGTTACCGTGTCTTTATATACTGATAGTAAAAGTCCACTTATGGCTAAGGAATTAAGAAAAAAGATTCAAAGTGTAATTACTCCTGAAGATATTTTGAATATTGAATTACAAGAAAGAGTCAGACAATTGCTTAAGGACAATATTGATTCACAATCGGAACGTAAGGAGTATATGATTAAGATAAAAGATGATTTAATTATTCAAGATTATATTTCAAAAAATGACCTGGATTCTGCGGAAAAGTATATTAAAGAAAAGTTATTGAAAGATAAAACTTAATTGAATTATTGCTATATAAAATTTAAGTAATATAAAATTAAGATATAATAAAAAGAACTTAGTAATTTAAAAAAATAGATGAAAAAACCATCATTAGGAGATAAAACTGATGCTAGTAAATATTAGGATAGATTTTAAAATAGCAGATGTAGGGTCAATGGAAAATTCATATGAAAAACTTGATGCATTAAACAAGAAGATACATGATAATGCATCTGTACTAGAAGAAGTAACACTTAAAACTTGCAACCGATACGAAATATATTTAATTTTAGAGGAAGATATTAACATTCCGACATCAACATTTATTGTTGAAAAGGATGATCATGCAATAAACCATTTACTAAGATTAGCATCTGGTCTTGAATCTATGATTATGGGTGAAGACCAAATACTTGGACAAATTAAGAATGCTCGTAAAAAAGCTATTAAGGAAGAAACAATTGGTCCAAAACTTGAAAAAGTTTTTACAAAAGCAATACATGTAGGTCAGTCCATACGTAAAAACACTCATATTAATGAGGGGGGAGTTTCAGTTGGTAGTGGTGCAGTAGAACTAATTGAACAAAAATATGGTAGTGTTGATGGTAAAAATGTTCTTATTGTTGGTGCTGGAGAAATGGGAACCATCGTTTCAAAAGCTTTGCTTAACAAACAAACTAATGCTATTGTTGTTGCAAATAGAACCTTTGATAAGGCTCAGCAGTTAGCTAGTGAACTTGATGGTATAGCAATCAGATTTAAGAAGATGGATGATACTTTGCACAAGATTGATATTTTAATAAGTGCTACCGGTGCACCACATAGTTTAATTAATAAGGAAAGGTTATCATTTTTACCTGAGGAACATCTTAAAAATATGATTATGTTGGATCTTGCTAACCCTAGGGATATTACGGAAGATGTGAAAGAGTTAGGTGTTCAGTTATATAATTTAGATGATCTTAGATATGTTCAGGATAAAAATGTTGAAAAAAGGGTTAAAGAGGCTGAGAAAGCAGAAAAGATTATTGCAGAAGAAACTGTTCTGTTAAAAGATGCTCTTAAACAGATGGAAATTACACCTATTTTATCATCACTTAATGTTGAAGCAGAGAAGATACGTAAGGGTGAATTGGAAAAAACTTTGCATATGCTTAATTTAAGTGAAAAGGATGCTGAAAAATTAGATTTGTTAACTCATAGTATTGTTGATAAGATGTTGTTTAATATTATTAAAAACTTAAAACAAGCTGTGAGTAATGATGATGATGAAACTATTAAAGTTGCTAAGAAAGTATTATTAAAGTATAAATAATTATTTAAACTCCTCAAACTTTTTTTTAAAATATTGATTATCCGACAAAAATGTACTTTTTTTATTGAATCATGAATGAAAATTATTTTATTACAAGTATCATTTCTAATTGATGAAATAAAATTATTCTAATAATAAGGAATTAAAAAAAAATATAAAAATAGTTTAAAAATAAAATAATGAATAAAATAAATAATTTTATTCTTTTGCTGCTAAAACAACATCTTCTGCTTTAACAGTTTTACGACCAGCATGTTTTGCTAATTTTGTAGCCCTTACTGCAAGATCTTCTCCGAATTCTTCGAGTACTTCTGCGAGTGCTATTGCTGCGTCGTCACTTATTCTTGATGCACCGGAATTTTTTAATATTCTTTTAACAGGTGCAATTGGTAATTCTGCCATAAATATCATTATCTCCTAAAATTGATTAATATAATTTATGTTTTAATGTATTATATAAATGTATCCCTATTTTTAATGAAAATATAATGAATTTTTAAGTATTTTCTAATATAATATATAGACATATAGCTATATTAAAAACCATATCAATAAAGATAATATTTTTCAAAAAACATATCTTCATAAAATTCTATCAGAATATAGTAAATAGGAAAATAATATTAAGAGCAAAAAATATAATCTTAATCATAAAACAATTAACAAAGTAACATGAGGAGGTTACAATATGTACAAAAAGATTTTATTGCCAACAGATGGTTCTAAAAATTCTGAAAAAGCTATTAGTCATGCTTTAACTATTGCAGAATATGAAGATGCAGAAATTATTATTCTCAATGTAGTTGACAGTGTTTACTTAACAGGATTACCTGAAGAAGATTTAATTACAAAATCTGAGATGATTCTTGAAGAGGAAAGTAAAAAAGTTACTTCAAGGGTTGAAGACATTATCAAAGAACTTGAAGAAGAAAAAGGATCAAATGCAAAAGATATTAAACTTAGTACAAGAACTATTGAAGGTAACGCTGCTGATGTAATACTTAAAATATCCGAGAGTGAGGATATTGATTTGATTGTTATTGCAAGTAGTGGTAAACACATGCTTGACAGGTTCCTTTTAGGTAGTGTAACTGAGAAAACTGTTAGACACACTAGAGTTCCTATTTTAGTTATTCCAAACAAGGAATAACTTTTCTTATTTTTCTTTTTGTTATAATATTTTTCGTATTCTTTAAATTTTGAAAAGATAATTTAATACTATTATAACTTATAACTTTATTTATTATTACTTATAAGTTATTTACTAATAAGTCATAAGTTATTAAATTATAAAGTATAATAGAAATAACTCAAATAAAAAAATAAAAAAACAACAAAAAACAGATAATAACATATTGCTAATTATTAAACAAAAAAAATAATAATAATTTTCATAAAAAATAATTAAACTAACAACCCAATATAGAAAAGGAGGAAACCCACTTTGGCATACGAAGGATATCTTAAAGAATTTCTGGAAATATCCCAAATAACTGTAGGAGACACAGTTAAAGTAACAAAACCTGGAATAGAACACAAAGGAATGTTACTAGAAAAACCAGATTACTCAAACAAAAACACAATAATATTAAAATTAAATAGTGGATACAATATAGGAATAGACATCAAAGATGCAAAAATTGAAAAAATAAGCTCCGGACAAAAACCTAAAATAGAATTAGACCCAGTAGACAAACAAATAAGCGAAGAAAAAGACAACTTATCCATACTATCAACAGGAGGAACAGTTGCCAGCGTAATTGACTACAAAACAGGAGCAGTACACCCAGCATTCACAGCAGACGACCTACTAAGAGCAACACCAGAACTAGTAGATTATGCAAACATAAACGCTAAAGCAATATTCAATATTCTTAGTGAAAACATGACCCCACAATACTGGAAAGAAACCGCAGAAGCAGTATACAATGAAATAAATGAAGGAGCAGACGGAATAATCATAGCACATGGAACCGACACAATGCACTACACAGCATCAGCACTAAGCTTCATGATAGACACACCAGTACCAATCATACTAACAGGAGCACAAAGAAGTTCAGACAGACCATCAAGCGATGCATTCACAAACCTAATGGCATCAGTAGTAGCAGCCAAATCAGACATTGCAGAAGTATCAATATGTATGCATGCAACAGAAGATGATTCCTACTGTGATTTACACAGAGGAACAAGAGCAAGAAAAATGCACACATCACGCCGTGACACTTTCACAAGCATAAACATGAACCCACTAGCAAAAATAGAAAACAACCAAATCACAATAAATGACAAAGAAGTACAATACACAAAAAGAAACGAAAACAAACTATCCATAAACACAAACCTTGCAGACAAAGTAGCCCTAATTAAAATGTACCCTGGCATTGATGCTGAAATAATAGACATTTACACAGATAAAGGATACGACGGAATTGTAATAGAAGGTACTGGTCTTGGCCACTGCAGTGACGAAGTAATAGATAAAATATCACGAGCTACAAATGAAAACATCCCAGTAGTAATGACATCACAATGTCTTTTCGGACGAACAAACATGAACGTATACAGTAGTGGTCGTAGATTACTACAAGAAAATGTCATACCAGTCGGAGACATGATACCAGAAACAGCATATACCAAACTATTATGGGCTGCTGGACAAACAGACGATACAGAAGAAATAAGAAAGATTATGCAAAGTAATCTTAAAGGTGAAATAAATACCACCTCATCCCAGAATTATTTTATAAAAAACTAGGAGTGCCAGAATATGTCAGAAGATAAATTTAATTATGAAGAACTAGGATTGATGATGGGATTAGAAATACACCAACAATTAGACAGCCAAACAAAATTATTCTGCAGATGTCCTAATTCATTAACAGACAAAGAACCTGAAAGAAAAATATACCGCAGATTAAGACCAACACAAAGTGAACTAGGTGAAATAGATCGTGCAGCATACGAAGAATCACAAAGAAATTTACAATTCGTTTACGAAGCATACAACCACCACACATGCCTAGTTGAAGCAGATGAAGAACCTCCTGCAAAACTTAACCAGGAAGCCGTGGACATTTCCATAATCCTTGCAAGTTTAATGAATATGAAAGTAGTTGACGAATTCCACACAATGCGTAAACAGGTAATAGATGGAAGTAACACTAGCGGATTCCAAAGAACAGGTATCCTGGCAACAGATGGTTATGTTGAAACCGAATTTGGTAATGTGACAATAGAAACATTAGGTTTAGAAGAAGATGCAGCACGTCGTATTGGTGAAGAAGAAGGAAAAATTGTTTTCCGTCTTGACAGACTAGGAATTCCTTTAGCAGAGATTACAACATCCCCTGATATGCATCATCCAGAACAGGTAAAACAAGTTGCATACCAATTAGGACAAATCCTTAGAAGTACAAAAGTTAAAAGAGGACTTGGAACTATAAGACAAGACTTAAACATCTCAATCAGAGAAGGTGCAAGAATAGAAGTTAAAGGTGTTCAAGACTTAGAACTAATGCCTACAATAGTAGAAAATGAGGTTCAAAGACAATTAAACCTTATTGATATAGCAAATATTTTACAGGAAAGAAATGCTGTTGTTGAAACAGAAGTATATGATGTTACAGATAAATTTGAAAATACTGAATCAAAAGTTGTTAAATCAATACTTGAAGAAGACAATAGTAAAGTGTTAGCAATAAGACTCAAACACTTTGATGGCCTTATTGGAAGAGAAGTTCAGCCAGGTAAAAGGCTTGGAACCGAGTTTAGTGAACATGGAAAGAAAATGGGTGTCTCCGGATTATTCCATACCGATGAATTACCAAACTATGGTATAACACAACAAGAAGTTGATAGTGTTAAAGATGAATTAAAACTAGAAAATGATGATGCATTCATATTAGTAGCTGGACCGGAAGAAAAAGCACATAATGCTTTACAAGAAGTTATAAAAAGAGCAGAACAATCACTTGAAGGAGTTCCTGAAGAAACAAGACGTGCACAGGACAATGGTAATACCGAGTATATGAGACCATTACCAACAGCAAGTAGAATGTATGTTGAAACAGACATTCCTACAGAAATGATTGATTCAGAAAGGGTAAAAAGAATTGCTTCAAACCTTCCGGAATTACCTGTTGTTAAAAAAGAACGTATACAAAAAGAATATTCTTTAAGTGAAGAATTAGCAGAACAACTTGTTCAAAGAAATAATGCTGATTTATTTGAGGAAATTAAAGCAGAACTTCCAAATATGGATGCTACTAAAATTGCATCAGATATTGTGTCAACTATTCGTGATTTAAGACGTGACGGATTAAATGTAGAATTACTAGATAAGGATGTTTTAGTTGAAATTTTTGGATTAGTTGATAAGGATGTTATTCCTGCAGCAAAGACTGAAGTCATATTTAAAGATGCTTGTAATGGTATTAAACCTATGGATTCTGTTAAAAAGAACAATCTTGAAAAATTATCTGATGATACTATATCTCAGGGTATTTTAGAAATTGTTGAAGAAAACAGGTCTATGATAGAAGAACGTAAGATGGGTGCTATGGGTCCTCTTATGGGTAAGGCCATGGCAAAATTCCAGGGTAAGGCTGATGGTAAAACTGTGAGCAAATTGTTAACACAGGAAATTCAGAAAATTATTAATTAAATTTTTTTTTGTTTAAAAAGAGGAGTATATGATTAGTTATAAATGTTTAACTAATCTATTCATATTTTTTTTATTGCTTTTTTAAGTTCATCCCAGAATACTATTTCTTCACCACAACCTGAGATGATTATAGAGTCATATTCTGATGTTTTTATTAAATCTATTATTTTATCGATTCTTTGTTGGAAATCAAATTCTATTGGAATATATTCTGAGTTAAATGTATCTTTTAACTGATCATAATATGCTTCTGATGCTTCAAGTGAGACTCTTCCCGGCATTACTATGAGTTTTTCGGGGTTTAAAGCTTTTATTGAAGATTTATGGTCTTCGAATATTTCTTCTTCGTTTGCATCAGGTGTTGTGTATATGAATTCAAGATTATTTTTTATTGAGTCTTTCATATATAATGAGTTTACTTTTAATGCATCTCCATTATCTCCCTGACCTACACCTACTATTTTATCTCCTACTTCTAATAGTTCAAAACGTCCTGGTGGTACGATGAATTCATAGTTTTCAAAGAATTCTTGTAAGGTTTCTTTTATGTTGTCATTTATTGAAAATGCTGTGTAGGCTGTGATTGCTGTTAATATGTTGTATAAGTTATGTATTCCGACTAGTGGTAAGTGGAGTTGTAATGTGTACTGGATATCTGTTTTTTTATGATGATTGTAGACATTTGCTTCTATGGTTACATCACAGGAGTCTATGTTTTGTGTGTATTCTGTTAGTTTTACGTTTAGTTCTGGTCTTTTGAATCCGCAGTCACAATGGTATATTCCTCTTTGGTTTATGTAGTGAACATCATAGTTTAATTCTTTTTTACAGTTTGGACATTGTACTTTTTCTTCTTCGAATATGTCTTCGAATTCTTTTAGTTCTAATCCATAGTACATTACTTTGTTATTTGTTTCCTTGTTTTTTCCTATGAATGTTGTGTTTGGATCGTCACCGTTTGTTATTATTACTCCATTTTCTACTGATTGGGAGAGTAATGTTTTGGCTTCTACATATTTTTCAAATGGATTTTTAATTCCTGCTACTTGTGTATGTTCTCTGGATATGTTGGTATAGATTACTCCAACTGGTTTTACGAGGCGACTTACTTTATCTGGGACTCCGTGTTTTATATCACGTATACCATATTCGAATACGCCAAATTCTGCTTTTTGTTTTAGTAATGCTGTGGCGAGTGCGTTTATTGTGTTGTTTCCTACACTTGCTGCTAGTTTAAAGTCTTTTGATAATAATTTTATTATCATTGTGGTTGTGGTTGTTTTTCCATTAGTTCCTGTGATTAGGATGGATCCTTTTTCGACTTGTTTGTTAGCTAAGTCATATAATGCTTCTTCTTCCCCTATTTTTAAAAATACTAGTCCTGGAAAGCTTTTTCCACCTGTTGGAAGAATTTTTAACAATGAAGATGATAATTTTGCCCCTGTTTTTGCAAAATTATATTTAATACTATTTACCATACATTTTCCCCTTTAAATTATATTTAATGATAAAAAAAGTACTATAATTGTTACTTAATTATAAAAGCAATTCATCATATTATCTTAAAAAATCATTTTCTATATGTAAATAGTTTAAAATCTATATTATTTATACATATTTATTATCTTCTTTTTTTCAAATGTTGGTTAAAATTGAGATTTATCTAAAAACTATTAATATAATTACTTATAAAATATATAAAGATATAATAGGTAATTTTAAAAATTGAATAAACGTGATAAAATATGCATGATATTATTATTATAGGAGCTGGTCCTGCTGGTCTTACAGCTGGTATTTATGCTGGACGTGCAGGGTTGGATGCTCTTATCATTGATCAAGGAAAGAGTGGGGGCACAGCTAATACTGCTCCTTTAGTGGAAAATTATCCGGGTTTTGAAAAAATTCCGGGTAGTGACTTGATGGTTAATTTTACTGAACAGGCTAAGCAATATTGTAGTATTGAGGAGTTAAGTGTTGTTCAGAAGATTGTAAAAAAGTCGGATAATGAATATGAAGTTGTGACACATAAAGGTTCTGTTGTTTCAAAATATGTTATTCTTGCTACTGGTTGTGAACATAAAACTTTAGATGCTCCTGGTGTTTTTGAGTTTACTGGTAGGGGTGTGTCTTATTGTGCTGTTTGTGATGGTAATTTCTTTGTTGATCAGGAAGTTATTATTGTTGGTGGTGGTAATAGTGCTGCTACTGAGGCATTGTATTTGAATCGTATTGGTGTTAAGTGTAGTATTGTTCATAGGCGTGACAAGTTAAGGTGTGATGTTAAACTTCAGGAAGATCTTAAGAAAAATGGTGTTAAGATTTTTTGGGATAGTGAACTTAAGGAAATTAAGGGCGATATGAGAGTTGAAGAAGTAGTACTTATAAACAAAAAAACGAGTGAGGAAACAACACTTAAAGTTAGTGGAGTGTTTATTGCAGTGGGCAATATTCCAAATAACAAACTTGCCCTTGATTATGGAATTAAATGTAATGAATACGGATATATTGAAACTGATAAAAATATGAAAACAAGTGATGATGGAATATATGCCATCGGAGATTTAACTGGAGGCATAAAACAAATAGTTGTTGCAGCAAGTCAAGGTGCAATAGCCAGCGAAAAAATCCAATATTTACTAATATAAGATTCCCATGTCAAAAGAAGAATTACAAGATAAAATAATCACAGATTTAAAAAATGATTTTCCCACAATCAACATAACCAGAAATGAAGACAACATAACCATAAAAGCAGATGACAATACACTATGGGAAATTTTTGAAATCCTCTACAACGGATTAGATAATGTTGAATTCAATATGGGACAAGACGAAGAGTCCTACATAATTATAAAAATATAATATAAAGAGGTGATACAATGAAAAATGATACAAAAAGTAAATATTTAACCGATGAACAGATAAGACAACATATTATTCAAAACAGAGTAGAAGCAAAAGTTCTTGTAATAACACCGATAGGATACCCAGTTGAAAGTAATTTCATTGAATCACCCCAAATAGAAGTATCCAATAAGGAATTATTTGAATTATATGCAAAAGAACAATGGAATGGTTATAAAGTACATAAAAATCAATACATATTCGATCAAAAACTCATGCCTGACTTTGCATTCCAAGTCGTGGAAGTAAGACCTGATAATTCTTACATTACAAACAATACGTCCATTTTAGTATTATCACCAGAAACAAAGGTGGAATTAGTAAAAACCAAACATGACATTACAATTGATGATGTAATTGGTCAACAAAAGGCAAAAAATAAAACAAAAATTATCAGCAAATATTTGGAGGAACCTGAACGCTTTAATGGGTGGGCCCCAAAGAATGTGTTGTTTTATGGTATGCCCGGAACTGGTAAAACCATGCTTGCACAAGCATTGGCTAATGAATTAAATATTAACATCCAAATGATTAAAGCAACAAGTTTAATAGGTAGTCATGTTGGTGATGGTGCTAGTCAAATTCATGAATTATATAAACAGGCACGACTTAAAAAACCAACATTAATTTTTATTGATGAGATTGATGCTATTGCATTGGAAAGAAGATATCAATCATTAAGGGGAGATGTAACAGAAATTGTTAATGCCCTTCTTACTGAGATGGATGGTATTGAAAATAATGATAATGTAATTACTATTTGTGCTACAAATAATCCATCATTACTTGATTATGCTGTTAGAAGTCGTTTTGAAGAGGAAATTGAATTCACATTACCTGATGAAAAGGATAGGCTTGAAATTTTAAAGAATAATATTGCTACTTTACCTTTGGATTGTGTTTTTAATATAGATAGTTTTGTTGAAAAAACTAAAGGATTTTCTGGTAGGGATATTAAACAGAAAGTTCTGAAGACTGCATTACATAAAGCAATTACTGAGAATAAGGATGTTATCAGTGATGCTGATATTGATTATGCTATTAAGGAAAGTAAAAAGGATTTTATGAAAACTGATACTATGTTTACATAGATTTTTGTTTTTACTTTATTTTTTTAATAAATATAGTTATAAGTTATAAGTAAAAAGATATTAGTTATTATAAATAAGTTATAAATTATAAAGTTTTACTTATAATAACAAAAAAGAATAGAAAAAAACAAGAAAAAAACACAAAAAATATAAACAAAAATACGATAAAATAAAAAAAAATGATAAAATTTTAGAAAAAACTTAAAATAATATTAAAATAATGAACACTTTTCAAAAATTGAAAATAATTATAAATACTATAAAAATCAAATATATAGACAACGGAACGGAAAAGGTATTCCTATTCAAATTATAAAAAAAGATACCCCCAAAAAAAAAGTTCCACAAATTCAAATCCAATACGGATAATGAAATAATTACAATAAAAAAGGAGATAAATAATATGTCATATGTTGACGAAGTAATTGACAAAATTACAAAAGAAAACCCAGGTGAACCTGAATTTCACCAAACATTAAACGAAGTATACAAATCAATAGAAGTAGTAGTAGACGCAAACGAAGAACAATACAGAAAAGATGCACTTCTAGAAAGATTAGCAAACCCTGAAAGACAAATAAAATTCAGAGTTCCTTGGGTAGATGATGAAGGACAAGTACAAGTAAACACCGGTTACAGAGTACAATTCAACAGTGCAATCGGACCATACAAAGGAGGACTCCGTTTCCACCCATCAGTAAACATAGGTATTATAAAATTCTTAGGATTTGAACAAATATTCAAAAATTCCCTCACAGGACTTCCAATAGGTGGAGGAAAAGGAGGATCAAACTTCGACCCTAAAGGAAAATCCGACCGTGAAGTAATGGCATTCTGTCAAAGTTTCATGAACGAACTATACAGACACATAGGTCAAGACCAAGACGTACCTGCAGGAGACATAGGAGTAGGTGGCCGTGAAGTAGGTTACTTATACGGACAATACAAAAGATTAACCAAACAATACGAAGGAGTATTAACAGGTAAAGGATTAACCTTCGGTGGATCACTCGCAAGAACAGAAGCAACAGGATACGGATTATTATACTTCGCACAAGAAATGCTCAAAGCAAACGGCGAAACATTCGAAGGAAAAACAGTAACCGTATCAGGTTCAGGAAACGTAGCAACATACGCAATAGAAAAAGCACAACAATTAGGTGCAAAAGTAGTAACAGCATCCGACTCAACCGGATGGGTATACGACCCAGAAGGAATAGACGTAGCATTACTCAAAGACATCAAAGAAGTAAGAAGACTCAGAATGAGTGATTACGCAGCAGAAAGACCATCCGCAGAATACCATGAAGGTAAAGGAGTATGGACAATAGAAGCAGACGTAGCATTACCATGTGCAACACAAAACGAAGTAGATATCGATGATGCTAAAAACATCGTATCAAACAATTACCTAGCATTATCCGAAGGAGCAAACATGCCAACAACCCTTGAAGCAACAAAATACTTACAAGACAACGGCATATTATTCGGTCCAGCAAAAGCAGCAAACGCTGGAGGAGTAGCAGTATCCGCACTTGAAATGAGTCAAAACTCAGAAAGATTATCATGGACCTTTGAAGAAGTGGACAACAAACTTGCAAACATCATGAAAAACATCTTCAAACAAATCGAAGACAGCTGTGCTAAATACGAACAAGGAAACGACTATGTTGCAGGAGCAAACATAGCAGGATTCGAAAAAGTAGCAGAAGCAATGCAAGGACAAGGAATCGTATAGATTCACTCACCCCATCACCACCCCCTTTTTTCAGAATAAAACTAATTTTACATCAAATAATAAAACATAATATTAAACTAAAAAACTATAATGATAAGTTATAAGTTATAAACTTATAAAGTAAAACAATATCCGACAGAAGAACATCTCAAAAAATTGAACATAAAAGTATAATCATTTTGATATATAATTCATTATTCATCATGAGATATTTTTAATAAAGACAATAAAAAATCTATTATGTTAAAATGTTTTATTCCATTTCTGGAGTAATCTATTTTATCCATTGTTACGATATATTTTGGATAATTATCTTTAATATTTTCTAAAAGTTTAAATTCCCTTTCAATTGTTTCTTTGGTATTCATATAATAACTAACTTGTACATATATCTGAGTTTGATTTTTTCTTGCAACAAAATCCACTTCATTCGTATTACTTCGTCCAACATATACATCATATCCACATCTCAATAATTCCATAAAGACTATGTTTTCTAGGATATGTCCATAATTTTTATCATTAATCCCCATGATAGCCTTTATAAATCCTTGATCAGTAATATAATATTTTTCATTAACGGATAGTAACTTTTTAGTTTTAATATTTTCTTGTCTAACCTTATGGATTAAGGAGGAATTTTCAAGATATCTTAAGTAATTACTTATGGTTTTGTTTGATGTTGTAATTTTTTCATGTTTTAAATAATTTGTAATGTTGTTGGCACTTAATATGTTACCGACATTACTCATTATATATTCCAATAATCGTTCTATTAAGTCAGGATTGTTTATAGGATAACGCTTTAGAAGATCTTTATATAATATGGAGTTATATGTGTCCAACAGGTATTGATATACATCTTCCTCTTCATCTAATTGTAGTGTAAATGGCATTCCCCCATGATTCAAATAGTCATTAAATAAAGCATCCTTATCAATAAACTTTTCATCACTCGTGTCTAGTTTGTATTCAAAAAATTCCATAAAACTGAATGGATAAATTTTAATTTCAATATATCGTCCTGTTAAATATGTTGCTAATTCCCCTGACAATAATTTGGAATTTGAACCAGTGATGTAAATGTCACAATCATAATCTATCAAGAAACTGTTAATTGATTTTTCCCATGATTCAATTTCCTGTATTTCATCAAACAACAAATATATTTTTCCTTCTAAATCTTGAGAAATCCGATTAACATAATTCTCTAAATCTATGTTATTTCTTATTGAACGATATTTTGAAGATTCAAAGTTGATTAAAACAATATTTTCCTTGGGTACTGAAAAATTATTTTTCAATTCATTAACCAATAAATTTAGCATATATGATTTACCGCAACGACGTATTCCAACCAAGACTTTCACTATGTCTTTATTGATTAATCGTCGAAATTTTTCCATGTATAACTCTCTTTGAACCATTTGTTCATCACCTATTATATGGTATCTATTCCTAAATATATAAGATTATTGTAAATGTTAGGAATATAAACCTAAAGTTTAAAAAAATATGATAATTATGGGAGTATAATCCAAATTTTTTATTATTATTTTATCAGCTGTTTTTTAAGTTCTTTTACTTCATATGATATATGTAACTATTATACTATGGATATAAAAGAGGAGATATTGATTTAATTAGATTAAAATTTAAAAACTATTCTGATTGAAGTAGATCAGAAAAAGGATAAAAAAATATTAAGGAATATGATATTATTTATGACATTTGTCTAATTCTACCCAAAAAATAGAGAAAATTAGTGAAATAGTTTATATTCCATTTAGAAAACTTAATTATATAAACATTTTAGTAATAGTTTTTACATAATATTACATAATGATGAATTTTATATTAAAAAGGTGATTATTTGTCAACATTTAAATCAATTGATGATGCTAGAGAACATTTTAAAAAGGATAAGTTTGCTACTGATATGGGTGCAACTTTAGATGAATTAACAGAAGAATATGCTGTTTGTAGTTTAGTATTAAATGATAGTCATAGAAATGCTTATGGTGGCGTTATGGGTGGTGTGATTTTTACTTTGGCTGATTTTGCTTTTGCTGTTTTATCCAATCATATTCATTCTTTGACTGTTGCTCAGAGTGTTAATATTAATTATTTGAGTGCTGCTAAGGGTGATAAATTAATTGCTAAGGCTACTTGTAGAAAGACTGGAAGGACTACTTCCATTATTAATGTTGATATTAGTGATGATACTGGTCGTGATGTTGCACAGTTTATTGGTAATGGTTTTAAGTTATAACCATTATTTTTTGAAATATTCTTATTTTTTCCACAAACGCTTATATTATGATATAACTAATTTTTTAGTGATAATGACTATTGTATTATAACTTATAAATTAATAAATTATTAGTTATAAGTTACTAAGTTTTAATAATTCTTTATTAAAATAATTATAGTTCTTTATATAAAAATAATATTAGAAAGATATAGGTTTTTTTATTTATGAGTAAAAAGGGTTCAGTTGAAGAAAGAGATTTGGTTAATAAATTATGGGATGCTGGTTTTGCAGCTATGCGTGCTCCTGCCAGTGGTGGTGCCACTAAAAGACCTCTCCCTGATGTACTTGCAGGAAATGGCAAACTGTATCTTGCAATAGAGGTTAAGTCAACCAGACAAGATCATATTTATATTGATAATGAGAAGATTAGTAATCTCAGGGAATTTTGTAGTATTTTTGGTGCTACTCCTTATATTGGTGCTAAGTTTATTCGTAAACCATGGAGATTTATTAAGTTGGAAGATTTACATATTACTCGTAGCGAGAATTATAGAGTCAATACTGATCTTGCATTTAGTAAAGGATTGGATTTTGAGGAGATTATTGGTGGTACAAAACAGACTCGTTTAATTTAATTATTATTTTTTTTATAATAAAAAGTTATAAGTAACTAACTTATTAATTAATAGTTATAACATATAAGTTATAATTACGAAATATAAAAAAAATAAAAAAAGACAAAATTAATATTCAACAATACTTCCCGCAGCATCACGCCTATACTTACCAAACTCGGAAAGCTGACCCAACTGCTCCTTATCAAATACTGGTCCCTCTACACAAACCCTGTAACCTGTATCATCAATACAACACTGACCACAAATTCCAAGACCACATTTCATGTACCTATCCAAAGCTAACTGACAATCAATATCATATTTCTGACTTAATTCCAATAATTTATATGACATTATTTCCGGGCCACAACCCACTATTATATCATAGTCTCCAGTTTTAAGTAGTTCATCAGCTAATTCCGTGCTGAATCCTTTAAATCCATAACTTCCATCATCAGTACATTCATGAACTTGAATATTTTCTTTTTTAAATTTTTCTACAAACACCAATTCATCTTTTGTACTTGCAGCAGATATTAAATCAACATTATCATAGAATGATAATAATGGTGCTAGAGATGCTATTCCTGAACCTCCACCCACTGCCAATACTTTTTTATAACCAGACAATTCATATCCATGCCCATATGGTCCACGTATACCTATTTTATCCCCTACACCCATATTTTCATACATGTTCTCTGTGAATGGACCTGCTTTACGTACTGTGATTCCCATAAGATTATTTTTCTTGTCAATAACTGAAATTGTCATAGGTTTTTCATTGTTTAAATCCCATACCATTACAAATTGTCCTGGATGAATATCTTCAGTAATTTCAAAAGGGAAAATAAATGTTTTAACTGTTGGTGTTTCAATTACTGTTTCTTTTATAGTTACTACCTTAGGTACTTCATCATCATATACATTTTTTATCATTAAACACACACTCCCCCAATCATAATTCATGTGATAATCCTATTATCTCAGTCACATTATTGTATCCATTTTCTTCCAAGAATATGCTTAAATCATCAGTTATATTTTTAAATATTTCAGGACCATCATACATAATTGAGGTTCCTATTTGCAACAGGCTTGCCCCTGCATACATGAATTCAAGAACATCCTTATAATCTTTTATTCCACCTACACCAAAGATTGGAATGTCAACTGTTTTATAAGTGTTATATACACATTTTAGTGCTATTGGCTTTATCATTGGACCAGCTATGCCCCCGAGTACGTTGTTTAGAATAGGTTTTCCTGTCTGATAATCTATTCTTAATCCTGGCCCTACACTATTAATTAATGTTAATGCATCGGCTCCTGCTTCCTGACTTGCTTTTGCAATTTCTGTAATGTCTGTTACGTTTGGTGTTAATTTAACTATTATTGGAACATCTTTTATTGAATCTTTTACACTGCTTACTATGTTATATGTCATTTCAGGGTCTTCACCAATGTTTGATCCAAATCCACATTTTGCATGAGGACATGATACATTTAGTTCAAATGCATCAACATAATCTTTTGTCCTTTGAGCTACTTCACAGAATACATCTTCACTGTCACCATATATTGATGCTATTACTGGTGTTTCATCCCTTATGTCTTCTAATTCTATGAGTTCTTCTTTTTTTGCTTCCACCCCTGGACTTGCTAGTCCTACTGAGTTTATTACCCCACCTTCAATTTTGACTATTGTAGGATTTTCATATCCATCGTTTGCTTCTAAGCTAAATGATTTGGTTACTATTCCTCCGGCTCCTGCTCGTGCTACCATTTTCATACTACTTGCTGTTGTTCCAAGTATTCCTGCAGCTAGAAATAGTGGATTTTTAAGGTTCATTCCAAGAATATTAGATTTTAACATAAATATTAATTCCTATATTTTTTTACCCCTTTAATCATGGGATGTGTTATTTAGTATATATTTTTGTTTTTTAAACTTAATTAATATTAATCAAAAATACTAAAGATATTAAACATGAAAGCTTTTATTACAACAACTAGTTTTGGATTTATTGCTACAGATGAAGAATTCTGTATTGTTGATAAATTCTTGTTTGAGGAGAAACAGGTTGAAATATTACAGGAAATAGGTCAGAAACGGTTAGTGGTTGGTGAAGTTGATTTAATCAACAGATTATCTGGTAAGTATGATGAAATTATTATTGAAACTAATAAGAGTAGATTAGTTTATTCTGATTTAGATGCTTTTGATAAGATAATTGTTGAAAAGACTACTGATCATGGGAAATATATAAGAGGAAATTTAGATGATGTTATTCTTTCATTTTTAGATGTTGATATTACTGGAAATCTTAATAGTGTGTTTAATGATATTGCTTCTGAGAAGATTAGGGAATCTGTTAAAACTAATGATGTTATGATTGTTGAAACAATTAATTCATTAGAAGAGATTGAGGATACTAGTGGGAAGTTAATTGAACGTTTACGTGAATGGTGTACTCCTTATCTTCCGGAGCTTGATAAATTACATAATCATGAGTTGTATGCGAAGATTATTGCAACATATACTAGTCGTGAAAGTATTATTGAGTCTGGTGTTTTAGATAATACACATATTAGTTTATCTTCTGATTATAATGTTGACATCAGTGAATCTGATTTAGGTATTATTAAGTCATTTGCGAGTAGTGTGTATAGTTTATATGAAACTAAGAATGATCTTGAGAACTTTGTTGATTCTAAGATTAAGGAGATTGCTCCGAATATGTATGATGTTGCGGGAGCTAATCTTGCAGCCAAGTTAATTGCTCATACTAATGGTCTTGAAAATTTAGCTAAATTGCCGAGTAGTACTGTTCAGATTATTGGTGCGGAGAAGGCTATTTTTAGGCATTTGAAGACTGGTGAAAATCCTCCTAAGCATGGTCTGATATTCCAGCATCCTAGTATTCGTGGTTCTAATTGGTGGGTTCGTGGTAAGTTGGCCCGTACTGTTGCCAGCAAGATTACTATTGCTGCTCGTAAGGATGCTTTTAGTAATGATTATGATCCAGGTTTAAGGGTTGAATTGGATGAACGTATTGAGGAGATTAAAAAAGCTCATCCTTTCCCTGAACGTAAGAAGACGAAGAAAGAGGATTCTGATAAGAAAGGTAAGAAGTCTAAAAAGGGTAAAAAAGATCGTGGAAAGAAAAAGAAACGTAATAAGAGAAAATTACGAAAGGGTGAATACACATATTAGAGGTGTTGATAATTATGCAGATTAATGAGATTGGTGAAAATGTTTATCAGATTGATAACAATATTGCTACTGTTAATTATGCTCCTGGTGTACAAGTGTATCAGGAAAAGTTAATTGAATATGAGGATAAGGAGTTGAGGCTTTGGAATCCTAGACGGTCTAAGTTGGCTGCTAGTATTATTAAGGGTTTATCTGTATTTCCTTTTAAGAATGATTCTAAAGTTTTGTATCTTGGTGCTTCTGCTGGTACTACTCCTTCTCATATTTCAGATGTTTGTACTGGTGGTAGGGTTTATTGTGTTGAGTTTAGTCCTACTATGATGAGGGATTTTTTGGATGTGTCATCTTGTCGTGAAAATTTAATCCCTATTTTGGATGATGCTACTCGTCCTTATAATTATCAGCATTTGGTTGAGGATGTGGATGTTGTTTATAGTGATGTTGCTCAGGCTACTCAGACTAAATTGTTTCTTGATAATTTCAAACTATTTGCTAAAGATGATGCCATTGGCATATTAATGATAAAAGCTAGAAGTATTGATGTAACAATGAAACCAGATGATATTTTTAAGCAAGAAAAAAAGCATTTAAAACAAGGTGGACTTAAAGTTATTGAAGAAATAAAACTTGACCCATATGAGAAAGATCATATAGCATTTATTTGCGAAAAATCATTTTAAAAAAAATGTT
>CAMNFZ010000013.1 GCA_946537725.1 uncultured Methanosphaera sp. | reverse complement strand
TTATCTGTATTTATTTATTGTTTTCATTTATTAAACATCTTTTCATTTTATTTATTCAATTAATTGATATATCTATTTTAAAAATATTAATTATTGTTGCTTTCCAATTTATCAGACCATAATTCCAATTCTCTTAAATCATGGGGTAAAATACTGTCAGCAGATGAATTAAGAAAACCTTTCTCTGATTTAATGTTCTCTGAAGTCACGGAACTATTTAAAAAATCAATCAAACCCCTATTTCTAATTAAAGTAACACGAGGTTTTAAAACAGAAGACCATATAAAAAATACCTTAAACACAGTATCAGGGTGATAACCACCACCTAAATCTATGCATAGAACATCTATCTCTTCACATTTTTTCAATAAATCATATAAAACAGATTCATCTCTCACATCAGCCCTAATAAACTCAATATTATCATATTCAATACCTAAATTCATCATAGCTTCACTACTTTCAGGACTATTGTCAAATGCAAAAACAGCACCATCCTGATTTAATTTAGAAATTATTTTAGTGGAAGTTCCAATATGACATCCAATTTCAACAACATTATCAAATGCTTCAATGTTATCAATCATATCCTGTTGGTACTGTCTTCTATCATAACTAATATGAATCATCCTTTTAACCTCTCATTAATAGTTTTTGAAGCTAAAACTCCTGTAGAATAAGCTTGCTGCAAATTATAGCCTCCACTAATTCCACAACCATCAATTAACTCTCCAACAATAAATAAATTCTTCACAATCTTGGATTCAAACGTATTTGGATCAATTTCTTTTCTTTTAACACCACTATTAGTAACAAAAGCTTCCTTTTCAATAATATCCTCTACACTAAGTACTAATCTCTTCAACGAGTCCCTAATTAATAAACGTTCCTTTTTACTAATTTGATTTAAAATTTTATCACAATCAATCTCCAAATAATTTAAAAAAACTTCACTCATCCTCTTAGGAAGATAATTATGAAGATAAGTTTTAATACTCTTATTACTATTATTAGAGAAATCTTTCATTAATTTCTGATCTAAAGATTCATATGAATAATCCTCACACAAATCTAAATTAATAATAACTGTCTGGTTTTTAAGCAAATATCTCTTAATTATCATACTGTTATCAAGAATCACAGGGCCACTAATTCCATTATGTGTAAATATGATTGAACCATTATCTTTGCTAATGCTTTTTTTATTGGATTTAATTTCCAGGCGACATTTAATAGAAATTCCCTGTAACTGATTAATCCATTTCTCTTTAATTTTTAATGGTGATAAACCAGCCATATTCTTACTAATATTATGACCTAACTTTTGGGCAAATATATATCCATCACCATCTGATCCCGTTCTTGGATATGCATTTCCTCCAGTTGCCAAAATTAAATATTTTGATTTAATAATCTCTGAATTATTATATTTGATAATGAAAAGGTCATCTTCTTTTTTTATACTTTCTACTTTTGAATTTAATTTGTATTGGGTTGACTTATCATTCAGAATCTTCGTTAAAGTCTCCTGAACCGTTTTAGATTTATCAGTAGTAGGAAATACTCTGTTATTTTCTTCAATTTTTGTTTTACAACCATTCTCTTCCAACAAATCAATAATATCATTATTAAAAAAATTTGTAAAAGCGTTTCTGTAAAATTTTCCAGAATTATAGAAACTAGTAATATACTCTTCTAATGTACTGTTATTGGTGAGATTACACCTTCCACCACCTGTTAACAGAATTTTCTTTCCTAAAATATCATTTTTTTCTAGTAAAATACTGTTCTTGTCATTAAGGTATATTGCAGATAATATTCCACTAGCTCCGCCACCTATTATTGTAGTATTATAAATGGACATAAATTTTCATCTCGTTTTAAAAAAATAAATAAAAAAAATAGTAATTAGTGCAGGTTATCAGTGTTTACTTATCTAAATTAATTAATGTATGATATACTCTCTGTAATACAGTTATATAGCTTAGCACTGTTAGTAAACCAATTGTAAATAACATTATATGATGTGACCCACCGAATAATGCAGCTATTAATGAACCAATAATAATTATCATTAATCTTTCTGCTCTTTCAGCTATTCCAACTGAACATTTTATTCCTTCTTGTTCTGCTCTTGAACGAACATAACTTACTGTGATAGATGCATGAATTGCTAAAGCCCCAAGAATTGGATCAACATATCCACTATACATTATTCCTATAATTATAGCAGCATCTGCAAAACGGTCACAGGTAGAATCTAAGAATCCGCCAAATTTTGTCCGGCGATTTTGTGAACGAGCAATAGCTCCATCAATCATATCACAAACTCCACTAATAATAATAAATAATGCCCCTGCAACTAAATTACCTGATGCAAATAATACTCCTGAAAAAACACTAATAAATAAACCTATTATTGTCACAATATTAGGATTAATCTCAATTTTTTCTCCTATTTTTGCAGTAATTTTATTAGTCTGTGGTCGTAATTTATCGTTTAGCATAATATTGTATTTATAACTTAAAATATATATAATTAATAAACATACACTAATAAAAATTGATAAAATGAAAGTCTTAACTTATAAATCTGAAGATAATTTGGATAAAGTAGTTGAACAATTACAAAAAGGTAAACTGGTTGTATATCCAACAGATACAATCTATGGAATTGCTGCTAACATAAATGATACTAAAGCAATAAAAAAAGTATATTCAACTAAAGAAAGATCTCTCTCAAAACCATTATCAGTATGTTTTCATGATTTAGACCAATTAAAAGATTACGTGGTTTTAAATCATACACTGACTAAAATTATCAAAAAATTACTTCCAGGTTCATATACTCTTCTACTATATAAAAAAGAAAACATTAACCCGATTTTAACATCCAATTCTCCCATAGTTGGGGTAAGAATACCTAAAAATATTGTATCATACAAACTGACAGAACATTTTCCAATAACAAGTACCAGTGCAAATATCTCTAATGAAAAGACACCAGACAATATCTATGAAATTCAAAAACAATTAGGTGATAAAATAGATTGTTATATCGATGGAGGTTTAACTACAAATAATAAAGCATCAACAATAATAGATTTGACAAAAGAAAAACCATACATAATAAGAAAAGGAACATATGATAAAAAAATATTAAACGAAATTCTAAAAATTAATCTATAAGTAAATATAATATAATACTAGAAGGTGTGTTTAATGGCAGTCACAGATAAAATAGGAAACGAAATAGAAATTGGTTCATACATAAATTATACTAGTGTGGGTACAATAGGTGAAGTATTAGATATCAAGACAGATGAAGATGGATCCTGGGTATTGGTAGCTGTAGACGATTTAAATAAATTATGGTATAATACACAATTTGTCGAAGTAACCGATGAAAAATATGTGAAAACTACCAATGATAACGAAGAAGATGGTAATTTATCTGTTGAAGAAATCAAAAAACAAATAGAAAAATCAGTATCTGGAGAAATGAGTGGAGATGCGGTAGGTGGAGGATAAACTCAACCTACTACTTTTGTAACAACTTTATTAATTACTTTTTCTTTTGCATGGTTTATATTATAATCCATTTTTCTAGTTTCATTATCAAGTTTTTTATTAAGTTTACGTAATTCTATGTCGATAGAGTGGTATGCTTGGTTAAATTTACTTTGGTATTCACTATTCAGCTGATCTTTTGAGTCTATTAAGTCATGGTATGTGTTTCCAAGATTACTTTTGGAAATCAGGGTATCAACATCAAACTTTTTACTTCTAAGGGTTTCATTAAGATTGTTCATTTCCTCTTTTACGAGTTTTTCATGAATTTCTTTTGTTTCACGAATTCTTTTTTCAAATATGGTTTCATTTTTATTGTTTTTTCTGAACATTATAATCAATCCTCAATAATCTTAGCAATACAATATTTACAAAGTGATTTGTTATTAACTATATGGTATTTTTTCACTGGACAATAATAATACTTTCCTTTTTTATATACATTTAATTTTCCTGGAAATGTCGTTCCAATATTATGTATAGGTTCCTGAAGCAAATATATAGTATAAACAGTAATAATGCTTAAAATATGCTCAACTATTTTGTCCTTTGTTTTAAC
This sequence comes from uncultured Methanosphaera sp., assembly GCA_946537725.1. Taxonomy (GTDB): domain Archaea; phylum Methanobacteriota; class Methanobacteria; order Methanobacteriales; family Methanobacteriaceae; genus Methanosphaera. The sequence continues at coordinate 22,416 of CAMNFZ010000013.1, read as the reverse complement.
TAATTCTTCAATGTTTTCTACATCTTCTTGTGATAAAAATCCTGTATAATTTTTTGTATCATTTTTCAGGCTTGTAAAGCGTGTGACTACAACATTTTGTACTGATTCAGTATATTCCTTTTTATATTCCTCCGGAAGATATTGTGTTTCTTCACGAAAATGTTCTGATAATCTAAATAAATCTTGTAAAGTAATCTCCTTAACCTCTTGTTTCAGCATTTCTTTAAGATTATTTAAACTCATATTGGAATATACTTTAATCATAGTTGGAATACGCCCTATTCTTTTTTGTTTTTGTAAAATTCTATGATGTTATTTGCAGTGGTTTCACCAATACCTTCTATTTTCATTAATTCATTAGCACTTGCAAGGCTTAAATTGCTTCCAAACACATCAATAAGACTTCTAGCTCTCTGTCTTCCAAGACGTTTAATGCCAATAACAAGAGGTAATAACTCTTCTTTCACACCATAATATAATCTTGAACTAAGCTTATCTATATCATTCAAGAACTTATAATTACCTAAAACTTCACAAATATCATAGAAATATTTAACTAAATTGGATGCCTCATAACTTGAACGTCTTGTAGAAGCAGCGTATACTTTAAGATAATTTTCAATTTCATACTCTTTATGTTCATTTATCCATTCAATTAAACTAGCCGCCGTAGCTTCATTATTTTGAACAAAACTGACATAAACATCATGTTTGCTGAGAACTTCCTTAATATTATCCTTATTTGCTCTGAACTTAGTGTTAATTTTAGGCATATCATGTGTTTTAGAAATTTCATATATTAATGAAGCAATATTAAATTCATCACCCATCATATTTGAATAATCTTTTAATTTCACGGCTGTTTTTACAGCATAATTATTTTTTGAAATTAAAGTTCCAAGAGGTGTGGTTTGTAACCCTGAAGGAGATACTCTTATAATACCATTTTGGATAAGATATTCTAATGCACTTGATATTTCATATTTTATAGATTCGTCTGAAAAACCAAAACTCATAGTATTATAAGTGTGGGAAATTTGGAATCCATAAAATGTCTTATTGAAAAATTCGATAAGTTCTTCAATATCTTTGGCGAATCCACTAGAAACTTGTGTAATAATTTGTTTTAGTACTGCATCTTCATTGTCTATTAACTTTGAATTAGTTACTTCAATTTCTCCGTGCACATAAAATTCTTCTAAACTAAATGCTTCATCGTATGTTTTTGCAATCAGGTAAGAATATCCTTCAGTATCAAATCCTGGCCTACCTGCTCTACCGGACATCTGTTCATAATCAAATACGGGGATGTTTATTTGTCCTTGATCAGTCCATCGGTTATAATCTCTTATAACAACATTTTTTGATGGCAGGTTAACTCCATACATTAAACTTGGTGTTGCAGTAATCATCAATAAGTTACCTTTAACAAACTCTTCCTCAATAATTTCCTTTTGTCTGTCAAATAAGCCTGCATGATGGAATGCTATACCATTTTCTATGCATTCTGCTAGTTTGTAACAGACTTCGGTTGGTTGTGTGTTTCGTCTTTTAGGAACATCCAATATTTCCTCTGCTATATCTTTAAATATTTCTCTTTTTCCGTCAGGAATGTATCTGGATATTTTCTTTGCCATGTTCTGTGCTAAGGATTCTGTGAATCTTCTGGTTGATACGAAGGTTAACATTTGTGAAGAATCATTCAAAGTATCATTTAATATTTTAAACACGATATTGTTCTTGTCTTTTGTACCGAATTCTTCTGCACATAGAACTTCCTTATGTAATGGTACTGGCCTGTAATCATGTGTCACAACTTCTGCTTCCAGCCAATGTGCCATTTCATCCATATTTTGTAGTGTTGCTGATAAAGCAATAATTCTGATACCTTTGTTTTGTTCTTTAATTCTTGTAATGGCACATTCAATTGTAGGTCCTCTTGAATAATCGCCTATCATGTGGAATTCGTCGATTATCACTAAATCGATTTCGTGTAATGTGTTTCTGGAGAATCTTGTTAATGCATCAAATGATTCAAAGACCATTACGGCTATGTCTGCAGTTGATGGGTGTTTGCCTACTTTGTATCCGTATTGTTCGAAAATTTTGAATTCTTTGTATTTTTCGTTTTGTAATGAGATTAACGGTACTGCATAAACTACTTTTCCACCTTCTAGGAGGACTTTTAATGAAGCTAATACTCCCAGTACGGTTTTTCCACTAGCGGTTGGTATTGAAATGATGTAATTATCTTTTTTGTCGATATAACCTGAGTCTATCACTGCTTGTTGTGCAGGGTTATATTCTTCAATAAAAGGATAACATTCTTTCATTATTTTTTCAATTTCGGGATTTATAGTTGTCATTTGTTTACTCCTTTTATTATTTTTGTAAATATGGTATGTTCATATTTGAATATTTGTTGATGATTAATTCTCTTGCATTTTTTCCAATTTCTTTTCGTTTATTTTCATTTGATACTATTTCATCTATTGCTTCAGATAACAGTTGTGGATTTTTTGGTGGAATTATTATTCCATCTTTGTGGTTTGTGATGATATTGCTAATATTTCCTGTGTCTGTGGCAATTAATGTTTTTTCACAGGACATGCTCTCGAGTGCAACGATACTTGCACCTTCTGATATTGAGGGTAATACCATGATGTCTGCTTCGGGAATTATTTTTTCGGGTTCTCTGGTTTTTCCCATTAGGTATGTGTTTTTTAGGTTATTATCTTCTATGAATTTTTCCAGTATTTCCTTTTGGGGTCCATCTCCGTAGATAAGTAGTGTGTATTCACTTTTTGCTATTTTTTTTGCTTCTAGGAGGTATGTTAGTCCTTTTTGTTCAACTAAATTTCCTATGAACATAACTATTGGTGTTTGGTATTGTGTGTATAGTGTTTTTTTGCTACTTTTTGGTTTGAATTTTTTTGTATTAACTGTGTTGGGTGTTATGCTGGTTTTTTCTTTGATTGTGTTGCCACATATTTCAAATGCTTTTTCTTCTAATTTTTCACTCACGAAATATAGGGCATCTGCTTTATTTAATATAAATCTGATGAGGGGTCTTAAAATTTTATTATTTGGTAAAATATTAATATCAGAACCATGTGCTGTTATGATTTTTTTAGCTTTACTTTTGTTTAAAACACATACTAATCCTGGCGGTAAAATATAATTTGCATGAATAATATCAATATCATGTTCCTTAACAATTTTATTTAACATAAAATAACTGGAAACAATAAATGAAATACCTCTAAGAAGAGGAACATTTATACTATTTGCCATATAAACATTATCCGAAATTTTTTCATCCTGCTTATAAGTCAAAACAAAAACATTATGCCCCTCTTCAACGAGCTTATCCTCTAATTGCTTAGTATACGTGGAAACACCACCCAACTGTGGAGGATACTGTCCTACAATACAAATATTCATAAAATCACTTTAAATCCATTTGAAAGGAATTTCATCAACTTTGGAAGGATTTAAAACACTTCCATCCATTTGAACAATCACAGCATGAAACTTAATATTATACTTCAATTCACATAACTCCACAATCTTATCAGCAATTAACTCAAACACGGAAGTTGTCAAATTCTTTTCATTTAATATCTTAATAACATCTTCAGTAGTTATACATTCATAGATTGCCATCATAGTTTCGGTATCTGCACCACATAAACCTGCATAAGCAGTCATAATTTCCCTACGTGCATCAGCAACACTCTGTTTAGTATTAAAAATACCTGCAGCAATTTTAATTAACTTACCTGCATGACCAAAGAGAGTTATTGAATTAATTTTTTCAGTTTTATCAGCCTCTTCTAACATAAATCCAACAAAATTACTCATTTCAATAATCTCATCATCTTCAATAACTAATTTCTCCTTAGCAATACGTGTTCCAATATTTCCCGGGACAAATAATAAATCATAATAATCATTTGCAATTGCAACATCTATCTGAACTCTCAATGAATCAGTATATGCTTTTGAAGACATAGGTCTTGCAATACCTGTAGTTCCTAAAACGGAAATTCCATCAACAATACCTAATCTGCTGTTCATAGTTTTAGGAGCAAGTGTTTTTCCTTCAGGAATAATAATCTTAACAACAGCACCCATATTTTCAGGTAAAAACTTTTTTACATTCTCTTTAATCATTCTTCTAGGAACAGGGTTGATAGCAAATTCGCCCACTGGAATCTGAAGTCCTGGTTTTGTTACTTTACCAACTCCTTCTCCGGCAGTAATTTCAACATTATCCTTTTTATCAGTTAAGGTAACTTCTGAAATTATTTCAATACCTCTTGTAACATCTGGATCATTATATGTTGGTTTTACTACGGTTGCACTAGCTTTGGTGTTGTTAATTTTTTTAGTTTCTTTAATCTCTACATTTAATTCAGAATTTGGAGCTTTAATAGTCACAACTTCTGGTGTTTTGTCAGTAATTGTTAATAGTGCAGCAACACTAGCTGCGGTGGCAACACTTCCAGTTGTAATCCCGGATTTTTCTTTTGAGTTCGTATGATGTTCTATTTTAATCCCAACCTGTTATCAGTTAATACTATTTTATTGATTTAAATATTATATTTGTAAAACATAGTTTAATTAGTTTGTATAGGATAAAAACAGTTTAAAAAATGATTTAAATTTAATAAAATTTTAATAAAAAAAAGGTATTTGGGGGGTGAAAAATTATTTTTCTCTTAATAATGCTTTTTTAATTTGTTTTTCTAGCATATCAGCATCTGGAGCTCCAGGTGGTAATGGTCTGCCATTTAATACTACTGTTGGTACAGACATTATCTGGTATTCCCTTACTTTTTCCATGTTTTCATCAACATTTAAGTGTTGGTAATCTAACTTGTCTCCAAATTTTTGAACCATCTGTTCTGCTACTTCAACTGCCATAGGACAGTATGGACATGAATGTGATGTGAATACTTCTAATTTTACGGTCATTTTATTTGTCTCCTATTCATTTTAATTATTTATTTTTCTATTATATTATTTAACTATTTATTATGTTCTTTATATATTATATAATATAATTTTTAAGGAATAATTTTTATGGTTATCGTTCGTTCACCTGCTTCGGCAACAGTAATTAATGCAATAAGTACTGGTAAAGGATCAGCATTTGGTATAGAATTATATGTTACAGCTGAAGTTAAAATATTAAATAAAGAAGCTACAGAGGAGATAAGTTCCATTTGTAGAAGTTTGGATGATCCAAACATGGATACTACTTTGATGGAGTTATGTGTAAAAAAAGTTTATGATAGACTACTGGAATTTCCTAATTTTAATTTAAGAAATTTGACAATTAGTGTTGAAACTAAGTCAGATATTCCTCCAGGTTCTGGTTTATCCAGTAGTAGTGCTGCATCAAATTCGGTAGTGTATGCAACATTATTAACTCTTTTAGATGAAGCTAATCTTACATTGGATGAAGTAGGTATATCTGATGAGGATATATTGAATATGGGTATTGATGCATCATTGGAATGTGGTGTAACAAAGACAGGTTCCTATGATGATGCATCCGCTTCATATTATGGTGGTTGGAAAATTACGGATAATTATGAGAGAAAAATTTTACATGATTATCTTGTGGATTATCAGAAAATATTAATATATATACCAAACAAATCTTTATATACTGCACAGTCTGATGTCAAGGCTATGAAAACTTTGTCATCACTTGTGGAAATTGCATTCGATAATGCAATAAATAAGAATATTGAGAAAGCTCTGACCTTAAACGGCTTTTTATATTGCGCTGCATTGAATTTAGACTCTCAAATATCTATGGATGCACTTAAATCCGGAGCTAAAGCTGCAGGATTATCAGGAACAGGGTCTGCATACACTATTTTAATAGATGATTCTTCAAACATAAACGAAATCAAGGAAGCATTATCTAAATATCCTGGCAGACTCATTGAAACCAAACCAGATAATGTAGGAACTGTAGTTTTAAGGTAAATGTGATTAATATGGATAAAAATGAAGCTGAAAATTTGTTAAATAAATCAAGGGAGAAAATAGACGAATTGGATGAAAAAATCATACAATTAATATTAGAACGAACTTCACTAGCTGAAGATATTATAACATCCAAAAAAGCTTTAAATAAAGATTTATTTGATTCTTCTAGAGAAAATATTATTCACGAAAAAGTAAGAAATGCAGTTGCTGATAAACAAATCAATACAGAAAAAGTTGTGCAAATATTTGATTTATTAGCATCTATAAGTAAAGAAGAGCAAGAAAAATATTTATGATAAATTATAATAACATACTTTAGAAAAATTGGAGGTTTGATTATGGGAAATATAAGAACAACATTCGTAAAAAGAACAGCAAAAGAATTATTAGAATTACACGGAGATAAATTCAACAGTGATTTTGAAAACAACAAACAAATGGTAGCTGAATACTCAACAGTATCCACAAAACATTTAAGAAATCAAATTGCTGGATATGCAACACACTTATTAGAACAATAATTTTATTATTGAATCTAATCTTTTTAATTTTTATAATCTATTTTTAATCAACTAATTTTTACTTATTAGACTTAACAATCTGATAAACATTTTTTTTAATTGTATATATAATTAATTAATTTATAATCATACTATTTCTAACATTTAAACATTAATTTTATTTATTAAAAAATCACATATATAATTAAGAATAACTATATTATTAATTTTTAAATAAAAACTATATCAAACATTAAAAAAGGTGAATTTATGGGAATTGTAGTAGCTAAATTTGGCGGAACATCTGTTGGAACAGGTGAACGAATCCAAAAAGCAGCTAATTCGATTGTAAATGAATATATGCAAGGAAATAAAGTGGTAGTTGTAGTTTCAGCCATAAACAAAACAACCGATGAATCAATTAAATTAGTCAAAGAATCCATCGGCGATACAGTAACTTCTAAACAATTAGCAGGAATACTATCAATGGGTGAAATGCAGAGTGTACGAATAATGGCAGCAACCATTGAATCATTAGGTGTAAAATCTGAATTTATCGACCCATATAGTGAAAAATGGCCGGTAATAACAGATAGTGACTATTTAAATGCAAAAATAGATAAAGAAGAAACTAAAAGACGAGTACAGGAACACATTACTAAACTAATTAACCAAGGTATAATACCAGTTATCTGTGGTTTCTTAGGAAGAGACTTAGAAGGATCCATAACAACTCTTGGAAGAGGAGGAAGTGATGTTTCAGCATTCTTAATAGGTCACTGCATAGAAGCTGATGAAGTAGTAATAGTCACCGATGTTAAAGGAGTTATGTCAACTGATCCAAGAAAATTAGATAATGCTGAAAAATTGGATAAAATCACAGTTGAAGAAATGGTTGATTTAGCAAACTACGGAGCACAAGTATTACATCCAAATGCATTAAGATACAAAGATCCAGACATCAAAGCTAAAATAATCAGTTTTGAATATGGTGATTTAAGAGTAAACGGTACCGATATTATAGGACCGGCTCATCCTGAAGATGAAGTAATATCCATAATGAAACTAAATGAAAAATTATCAGTAATAGCCGTTGTCGGAGAAGATCTGATGAACAAACAGGGCATCATTGCAGATATTACAAGTAAGGTTAGTTCAAACGGTATTGGTATTTATGGAATATCCACAGGAGAAAGTTCAATAACATTATTCTTTGAAGAATCAGATGCAATTAAAGCCCATGAAGTATTACATGAATTAGTGATTGAAGGAGATATTTTAAGTTCAATTTCATTAGGACAAAAAATTGCAATGATTTCAGTAGTAAGTCATGACTTTATTGACACACCTGGCATCATAGCAAGCATCACTAAACCATTACATGAAAATGATATAAATATTGTTGAATTATCATCTAGCCAAACATCAGTAGTAGTATTTGTTGATTGGGAAGATGGAGATAGAACATATGACTTAATTAGGGAGACTTTACAATGAATTTAGATGGAACACATGTAGCAATGGTTACACCATTAGATGATGATAAAAATATTAATGAAGAAGCTTATAGGGAACTCATAGATTTTCTTATAGAAGGAGGAGTAGAAGGTATCCTAGCTGCAGGAACTACCGGTGAATCTGCAACAATGACACATGAAGAACATCAAAAAGTCATTGATATAATGGTTGATCAAGCAAATGGTAAAGCAGTTACCATAGCAGGTGCAGGAAGTAACTCTACCGCAGAAGCATTAGGTTTAGTTAAATATGCTGAAGATGCAGGTGCAGATGCAGCACTGGTAATTACTCCATATTATAACAAACCACAACAAAGTGGATTATATGATCATTATAAATTATTAAATGATATGAATAATATTCCTATAATTGCATATAATGTACCTTCAAGAACAGGTATTGATTTATCTGTCAACACAATAATTGATATAGCAAAATTAGATAATATAGTTTCAATTAAAGAAGCAAACCCGGATTTAAACAAGTTAGCTACAGTATTCAATGAAATTGAAAAACAAGATATAAAAGATTTCACAGTATTATCCGGTAATGATTCATTAACATTACCTATGATAGCTCAAGGTGCACGAGGAGTGATAAGTGTGGCTGCTAATGTATTGCCAGATAAAACATCAAACATGGTAAGAAAAGCTTTAGAAGGAAATTATGATGAAGCCAGAACATTATCAAACGAATTATTCGATTTAATGGATGTTATGTTTATAGAAGCAAGCCCAGCACCAGCAAAAAGAGCATTAAACTTAATGGGTAAAAATATGGGTGGCTTAAGAATGCCATTAAAAGAAATGAGCGAAGAAAACGATGTTATACTACAAGAAGTTCTTAAAAAATACGATTTAATATAAAAGGTGAAAATATGATAAAAGTAGCAGTAACCGGCTGTGCAGGTAATATGGGTTCTAAAATAGTTAAAACAGTACAAGAACAAGAAAATATGGAAGTTGTAATGGGAATAGAAATACCAAACACTCCACTAAAAGGAAAAGATTTAGGGGAACAAATAGGACTAGGAACCATGGGTGTTAAAATAATAGGTTCTGAAGACCTTAAATCAGAATTAGAAACAGTTAAACCAGACGTATTAGTAGATTTTACCATAGCAACAGCAGCAGTAGAAACAGTAAAAATTTGTGCAGAATGTGGAGTAAACGTAGTTGTAGGAACAACAGGTATTCAAGACGATCAATTAGAAATTATGCACAATGCAATAAAAGAAAACAATATTAAAGCAGTTATATCACCTAACATGGCAACTGGAGTAAATGTATTCTTTGAAATTGTTGGTCAAGTAGCTAAAATATTAGGTCATGAATATGATGTAGAAATAGTTGAAGCACATCATCATAATAAACAAGATGCACCTTCAGGAACAGCAAAACGTGCAGCAGAAATAGTTGCAGAAAACCTGGATTTAAGTTTAAATGAAACAGCTTGTTATGGAAGAGAAGGAATGGTAGGTAAAAGACCTAAAAATGAGATCGGTATCCATGCAGTACGTGGCGGAGACATTGTAGGTGACCACACAGTAATGTTCTGTGGTGACGGTGAAAGAATTGAAGTTGTTCACAGAGCTTCTACAAGACAAGCATTTGTTAATGGAGTAATTAGAGCATTAAATTATTTAATGACTAAACAAGACAAAAACATAGCTGACATGTTCGATGTATTAGGTATTTAAAGAAGGTGAAAAATTATGGTAAGAAATGTATGTGTTCTTGGAGCTACCGGTATGGTAGGACAAAGATTTATTCAGTTATTGTCCCAAATTCCAGATTTTAATATAGTTAATGTAGCAGCTTCTGAAAGATCAGCAGGAAAAAGATATGAAGATGCAGTCACATGGCATCAAACAACTCCAATCCCTGATGAAGTTAAAGACATGAAAATTGTTAATACTGACCCGGCTGAAGTTAGTGATGATGTAGATTTTGTATTTGCTTCTCTTCCAGCAGGACTTGCAGAACCAGTTGAAGCAGCATTTGCAGAAAAATTTATTGTAGCATCAAATGCAAGTGTAAATCGTATGAAAGAAAATATTCCATTAGTAATTCCAGAAGTTAATCCGGAACATTTGGAAATGATGGAAACTCAGAAAGATGTTAATGGATGGGATGGATGTATAGTTACTAATCCTAATTGTTCAACTATTGCTTTAACTTTAACATTAAAACCATTATTTGATAAATATACTTTTAAAAGAGTTTCTGTAACAACTATGCAGGCAGTAAGTGGTGCTGGTTATAATGGAGTTCCATCAATGGGTATATTAGATAATGTCATACCATTTATTGGTGGGGAAGAAGAAAAAATGCAATCTGAAACATTACACTTGTTAGGTAAAGTGAATGGTGGATTAGTGGAAAAAGCAAATTTCCCTTTAAGTGCTTCTTGTAACAGGGTTGGTGTTGTAGATGGACATACTGAATCTGTAGCAATTGAATTTGAAGATGATGATGTTACTGTAGAAGATATAGAAAAAGCAATGAATGACTTCAGGGGTATTCCTCAAAAAGAAAATTTATCATTTGCACCTGAACAACCAGTGATTGTCAGAAAAGAAAATGATAGACCACAACCACGTATGGATAGGGATGCTGGACATGGAATGAGTGTATCTGTTGGAAGAGTAAGGGAAGATGTATTTGAAAACAGTTTCAAATATACTTTAGTTGGTCATAATACTATCCGTGGTGCAGCTGGTGCATCAATACTTAATGCACAATTAATTTCTAAATTATATTTATAATTTAGTATTTTTTTTCTTTTTTTGGTGATTTAATGTTTTTCATATTACAATCACTTGACCAGTTTTTATTAGAATTCATAAATTTGTCTTATCATAATATATTCTTGGATAATTTGGTATTGTTGTTATCTAATATGGGTATAATTTTCTTTTGGATTATAATTGCAGTTATATTGTATTTTATGGGTAATGAAAAAACTAAGAATATTGTAAAGAAAATGATTATTGTGTTGGTAATTGTTGTTATTGTTACAAATTTGCTTAAGGTAATTGTAATGAGACCAAGGCCTTATACGGTTTTGTCGAATTTGGTTGTTTTGGCCACTGAAACTGATTTTTCTTTTCCATCTGGTCATACTAGTATTTCTACTTCTATGGCATTTTTATTGTCCAGGGAATATGGTAAGTATTATTTGATGATAATACCTTTGGTGGTAGCATTATCTAGGTTGTATATAGGTGTACACTATCCATCAGATGTGTTGGGTGGTTTTTTAGTAGGGGTAATTGTAGTGTATTTAGTAGATTATTGTCTCGATTGATAATACTTTAAATTTTATTGAAAATTAAAGAAAAACTTTAAAAGTTTGAATTAAATATATATTAAATAGTGATCACAATGGCGTTTTTAAAGGATGTAGAATCAGAAGAGTTGAGAGAATTAGTTAAATCTTGTTTTAAAGAAATTAACAGTCTTAAAGAACAATTGAACGAAGAAAACAAGGATATTAAAACAAATGAAGTAGTTAAAAATGTTTTAATACAAAATGAAAATCAAAACAGTAATTTAACAACAAGAATAAAAGAATTGAACGATGAAGTAAACAAAAAAGACACTATCCTTAAAGAAAAAGATCTTCAACTTCAAGAGAAAGATACTCAACTAAAAGAAAAAGATTTAATCATTAATGAATTAAACACAAAAGTTAATTCACCAAATATAGAAAATGATGAACTTGAATCAGAATACGAAAAACAAATCAATGACTTAAAAGAACAAATTGAAACAAAGGAAAAAGAGATAGAATTATTAAAATCTGTAGAAAATAATTCATCAGAACAATCAGATAAAGAATTAAAATTAGAAATAAGCAGATTAAAAGAACAAATTGAAGAATTAAAAGGTTCATCTTCTCAAACAGAAATTACACAATTACGTTCCGTTATTGATAGACAAACAGAAGAATTAAAAGAAATCCCAGTACTTAAAAATCAATTAACTATAGAAATAGCAGGAAGAGATCAAAAAATTAAAAAATATGAAGAAGAAATAAAAACATTAACCCAACAAGCATCAGCAGAAGATAATTCAGAACTACACGAATTATTAAATTCAAAAAATGAAGAATTATCAGAATTAAACAACAAAATTTCAGAATTAGAAAAAACAATCGAAGAATTACAAAACAATGAAGATATATCACTTGATGATGAAATAAATGATCTCAAATCTGAATTAGCCATATTAAAAGAAGAAAACGATGTTTTAAAAACAGTTAACCACGATTCCTCTTCTAATAATATGTCTTCATTAATAGATGATTTCACAAAAAAATCCAATGAATTAATTGAAGTACAATCAGAATTACAAAGAATTAAAGATTTAAATAAAATTAATGAATTTAAATTAGCAGAGTTAGAAAACGAAAACGCCAAACTAAAGGATTCTGCTGATTCAACAAATAATTTAAATCAAGATAACGATTCTGATTTAGCAAACGAAATAGATTTATTAAAACAACAATTATCTGAAAAAGAAGAACTACTCTTAACAAAAGATGCTGAAATCGAATCTTTAACTCAAAAAACAGATTCAACTGAAGAAAATCCTGAAAATTCAATTGATGAAGAAGATGTAACTGATTTAAAACAAAAACTAATTAACAAAACACAAGAATATGATGCTCTACAATTAGATCTCATTGAAAAAGATGCTACAGTTAAATCTTTCCAACAACAATATGAAACTCTTGAATCAAAATATAATGATCTTGAAGAATCAAATAATAAAATCCAAGAAGAATTATCCACTCTAAAAGAAAAAACAAATGAACAAAATTTAGAAATAAATAATTTAACAATGGATGATGAATCTAATTCAGACAAAATCAAGGAATTAGAAAATATTTTATCCGAAAGAGATCAAGAAATAGCATCATTAAAAGTTCAATTAGATTCCGTGGATATTGATGCAAAATCTTCAGAAGAATCTTCTGATTTACAGGACGAACTTAAAGTAACAAAAAAATTATTATATGAGAAAGATGCTGAATATGATAAACTTAAATTAGATTATAACCAGTTAAAAAAATCAACAACTAAACAGATTGATGATTTAAATGAAAGTATGTCTGATTTCTTAAACAATAATGAAAAATTAAGAACAGAAAACGAATATCTTAATAAAACTTTAAATGATAAAAACATTCTTCTTAACAAAGCAGAACAAGAAAAAGAAACATTGAATTTATTAATAAAAGAAAAAGATGCAAGTTATGATAAATTAAAAGAAGAATCATTTGAAGTTAAAAAATTCAATGAAAATCAAATCAGCAAACTGAAAGAAGAAGTTCAAGAAAAATCAGATAAAGTAGCAGCATTACCTCAAAAGATGGAATTGAAAAATATTGAAATTTCACAATTAAAAGAGTTACTTAAAACAGCTGAAAATAAATCTAATTCAAAAACTGAAACTATCAAAGAGTTACGTAACAATATTCAGGTTTCACAAGAAGAAATTAAACAATTAAAAGATCAATTAGCCAAGGATTCAATTCTTGTTGATGATAAATTAAAAGCTAAAGATGACGAAATATTTAAGTTAAATGAAAGATTCACAAAAGAAGTTGATGAAAAAGATCAAGACATAGCTAAATTGACTTCATTAGTAAATCAAAGAAAATACAAAATAGATGAATTATCCGAAACAATAAATTCATTACAGAAAGATGTTGTTTCATTAAATAATCAAATAGAAGATAATTCAAATAAATTTGCTCAATCTGAATCAATCATACAATCTAAAAATGATACCATAAGCAAACAGGATGATTTATTAGCTGAGTTAAACGTTCAGATTGGCAGGTATGAAAATAAACTTAAATTAAAAGATGATGATATTGACGATTTAAATAATCAGATATCTCAAAAAGATAATGTGATTGATTCACTTAAAGTAGAAATCACAGATTCTAATAAGAAACTTGAACAAATAGATGTTCTTTCATCAGAAATTTCTGAAAAGAATGGAGAAATTTCCAATTATAAAGCTCAATTAGATCAGAAAAATATTGAATTAGAAGAAAGTAGAGATGCAGTTATTAGTTCAAAAACACGTATTGAGGAATTAAAAGAAATCGTAGAAAGAAAAAATAAAGATCTTGATAATCATAAACAGTTATTATATGATAAAAATGAAGAACTGGATAAACTCAAAGATTTACAACCTCGTATACGCGCTTTAGAATTAGAAAAAGCTGACTTAAAATCTGATTATGAAAAACAAATCACTTCTCTTAAAGCAGATTTACAAAAAGCAGAAGTATTAAAAGAAAATAATGAAAAATTGGATCAAGAAGTCAGTCGATTAAATGAAGTCATCGACAATAAAGATGTTCAGTTAGGTGATATGGGTAAATTTAAAAATTATTTCAATGCAATGATTTCTAAACCATTACCTGGATTAACTAGTTTCCAATCACAGATATATCATTTATTACCTGATGCACAGAGTGCTAGTGAATTGTATGATTATCTGATGGGATTAGGTTTCACAGAACTTGAAAAAGAAAGCTTTGCTAAAACTCTTAAAGCTCTTGAAAAACGTGGTTATTGTCAACGTGCAAGAGATGGGGATAAAATTATTTGGGTTAAAAATCCTGTTAACATAGAAGAATAATTTCTTCTTAACTATTTTTTTTACTATTTTTTTTTGAACTTATTTGTTAATAAAATTTAATTTATTTCTATTAATCTTTTTCTGTATTAAGTACACTAAAATAACCATAAAGTATTTATATAATGTCAAACCCATTAATGAATATAGACTGATTATAAAAAAATTAATTTTAATGAAATATTAAACTAAAAAAAAATATATATAATTTAATTATTTTGAGGTAATAAAATGGCACAACAAACACAACAACCATTAATCATCTTACCTGAAGGAACATCAAGAGCTTTAGGAAGAGATGCACAAAGAAACAACATATTAGCTGGTAAAGTATTAGCAGAAACAGTAAGAACAACATTAGGTCCAAAAGGAATGGACAAAATGCTTGTAGATGGAATTGGAGACATTGTAGTAACAAACGATGGAGTAACTATCCTTAAAGAAATGGATATCGAACACCCTGCAGCAAAAATGTTAGTAGAAGTTGCAAAAACCCAAGAAGACGAAGTAGGGGACGGAACAACAACAGCAGTAATCATCGCAGGAGAATTACTCAAAAGATCAGAAGAATTATTAGACAAAGACATCCACCCAACCATCATCGCATTAGGTTACAGACAAGCAGCACAAAAAGCACAAGAATTATTAGAATCCATTTCAATCGACACATCTGATAAAGACACATTATTAAAAGTAGCAATGACTGCAATGACCGGTAAAGGAACCGAAAAAGCAAGAGAACCATTAGCAGAATTAATCGTTGGTGCAGTAAGTCAAGTAGAAGAAGATGGAAAAGTAGACATCGAACAAATAAAAATAGAATCCAAAGATGGAGCAGCAATCGAAGATTCAGAATTAGTATCTGGAGTAATCATTGACAAAGAAAGAGTACACCCAGGAATGCCTACTGACATCGAAAACGCAAAAATCGCATTAGTAAACAGTGCAATAGAAGTTAAAGAAACAGAAGTAGATGCAGAAATAAGAATCACAGACCCAGCACAAATGCAAGCATTCATCGAACAAGAAGAAACAATGATAAAAGAAATGGTAGATGAATTAGTTGAAGCTGGAGCAAACGTATTATTCTGTCAAAAAGGTATTGATGACTTAGCACAACATTACTTAGCTAAAGCAGGAATCTTAGCAACAAGAAGAGTTAAAAAATCCGACATGGAAAAATTAGCAAAAGCAACCGGTGCAAAAATCGTTACAAACATCCAAGACTTAACTGCAGAAGATTTAGGAGACGCAGGTTCTGTAGTAGAAGACAAAGTATCTGGTGACGATATGATCTTCGTAAAAGAATGTAAAGATCCTAAAGCAGTAACCTTATTATTAAGAGGTTCAACAAGTCACGTAGTAGACGAAATCGAAAGAGCAGTAGAAGACGCAATAGGAGTAGTAGCTTCAACAGTTGAAGATGGTAAAGTAGTTGTTGGTGGAGGAGCACCTGAAATAGCTATTGCAAAAGGCTTAAAAGACTATGCTGAAACAATCAGCGGTAGAGAACAATTAGCTGTAATGGCATTTGCAGATGCATTAGAAGTTGTACCAAGAACACTTGCAGAAAACGCAGGTCTCGACAGCATAGACTCCTTAGTAGACTTAAGAGCAGCACACGAAGATTCAATATACATGGGATTAAATGTATTTGAAGGCGGAGTAGCTGACATGAAAGAAGCAGGAGTTATTGAACCTCAAAGAGTTAAAAAACAAGCAATTCAATCTGCAGCAGAAGCAGCTGAAATGATTTTAAGAATTGATGACGTAATCGCTTCATCCAGTCAAGGAGACGTAGCAGCAGCTCAAGGTATGGATGGAATGGGCGGAATGCCTCCAATGTAATTAGGTTAAAACCTAAATGTTAAATTACCTAAAATTAAACTATTAGAATATAACTAAAGTATTAATTATATTAGGGAAAATCCATGAATTTTTTCATGGATTACTATCTTTTTTTAAACTTTTCTTAAATTATTTATTTCTTTTTACACATAATATCATATAACAACATGGTTGTGAAATTTATGGATAAAATTCTAGATTTTAATGATTTATTTTTTGGAGATATATCAGAATATAAAAAATTAATAATTAGTTTGTTAGACTCCTTAAAAAATGTGACATCAGCATCATATTGGAGTATGGATACTGAATGTCAAAAAGGATTATCCACAGTTCTAGGTATGGAAATAATTAATTTAATTTTAGACTCATTTGATAAAATTTCTGACAACTTATATTCAAACGATCTTATAACACACGAATTTCCATTTTTTGTAGAAATAAAGGAAATGATTGAATGTTTATTATTAGATCCATTCTATGAATCAGATGACTACATTAATCTAGCAATAACATTATTCTCAGATTATTTTACCTTATTAGAAGTAAAACTATTACTATTTGATGGATGTTCTATAGAAATAGAAGCTGAAGAAAAAGTATTACGTGAATATGATTTAGAATTAGATAAATACATGCTAAGATTAGATCATTATCGTGACGAATTCATAGCACTACATAAATAAAAAGAAAAAGAATTAGTGATTAATAATTTTATAAACCTCACCAAACAAGTCTTTAGTTCTTTCAGTAGAATCTTGTTCAGTTATATTTTCTGGTATTTCATAAACTAAAGTAGGATATCCTGCATCGGCTAATGGTTTAGATACTAATTCAATGGATGTACTTTTATATGATTCATTAGTATTAGTTCTAAAGTAATTAAAATCAATATCTGATTTTTCTATTTTTTCACCAAATGACACAGAAGTATTATCCATTGCTGGTGTAGCAACATAAAACCCTTCTCCGTACCCTTCTTCATGTGAATGACTGATTATAACAACATCTGCCTTAGTCTTGTAAATATCAGGTAACACATAATTGGCTACTAAATGTTCTCCATTATATCTGCCTTTATAAAAATCTTCCTTGTCTTTTGTTACTGTAACATTATAATTTATCATTTTTACATTGTTTGTTAAAGCAAATTGTTTTAATGATTCAATTTCCGGATTTATTGCCAAGGGTTCTCTTGGATGTATACCTGTAATTAAAACAATAGTTTTGTCTGAATTATAATGATTGTATATTTCTTTTGTTACATAACCTGTGTCATCTGAATTAATATTTTCAAAAGTTGAGTGTTCATATATTAAGTAAGGTGTTATTATAACAATCAGACCTAACATTATTATGGTGATAATGTTTTTGATATAAGATCTCATATTTATACTTCCTTGATTATTACTAAGTATAAAAATGGATGCTTAAATATTTTTGTAAAAAAAAGAGAATTTAGGTGGTTAAATATAATTATTTGTTTCTTGATAAAATTTGTACTGCTACAGTACCTCCAGTTCCCCCAACATTGTGGGTTAAACCTAGTTCTGCACCATCTACTTGTCTTTTATCTGCATCTCCTCTTAATTGCCAAGTTATTTCAGCTACTTGTGCAATTCCAGTAGCACCTAATGGATGACCTCTAGCTTTTAATCCTCCTGAAGGGTTAATTGCAATTTGACCATCTCTTTCTATTAATCCTTGTTCTATAGCTTGTCCACCTTTTCCTTTTTCAAAGAATCCTAAATCTTCTATTGCTAATAATCCATTAATTGTGAAACAATCATGAACTTCTGCAACATCAATATCTTTAGCTTCAACACCTGCAATATCATAGGCTTTTCTAGAAGCGATTATTGTGGATTCGAGTTGTGTTAAACTTTTTCTACTATGTAATGCAATTGTATCGGAAGCTTGTGTGGATGCTTTTATATAAATTGGTGTGTCTGTATATTTTTTTGCATCTTCTGCAGGACATACTATTACTGCAGCTGCTCCATCAGATACTGGTGAGCAATCAAATACTGTGAATGGTGATGCTACTTTTGTTCCGTTAAGTACTGTGTCTAATGATATTTCTCTTTGGAATTGTGCTCTTGGATTTAAAGCACCGTTTTTATGTCCAAGTACTGCGAAACTTGCAATTTGTTCACGGGTTGTACCGTATTCGTACATGTGTCTGTGTGCCATCATTGCATATAATGATGGGAATGTTGCACCTTGTTGTGCTTCCCATTCTCTATCTGCTGCTGCTGCAATTGCTGGTGTTGCGTCAACTACGTCTGTCATTTTTTCAACACCTGCTGCCATTACATTGTCATAGTAACCTGATGCTACTGCCATTACTGCTTGTCTGAAAGCTAATCCACCTGATGCACATGCTGCTTCTACTCTTGTGGATGGTATAGGTGCTAGACCGGAATGTTCTGCAATTAATGCTCCTATGTGTTCTTGTCCTACAAACAATCCTCCGGTCATGTTTCCTATGTACATTGCATCTATTTTGTCTCCGCTCATGTTTGCGTCATTTATTGCTTCTACTCCTGCTTCAACAACTAAATCTCTGAATGATTTGTCCCATAATTCTCCGAATTTTGTTTGGGATACTCCTACTATTGCTACATCTCTCATTTTTTCACCTTTTGTATGTTATGAGTTTAATCCATTTTAATTTTTCCTTTAAATTTAGCATAAGTAGCATAATCTACATAAGTTAAATTTTTCTGTATTTCTTCTAGTGTTTTAGCTTTATTTCTGGTTTCTTCGATTCTGTCATTTACTGTTATGGTGAATGCATCACTTCCGGCTCCGGAACCGTAGGATACTGCGAATATTTTGTCTCCTGGTTTTGCTATGTCTAGTACTGATGCTAATCCTAATGGTGTTGCTCCGGAATAGGTATTTCCTATGTATGGTGTAAGTAGTCCTTGTTTGTATTGTTCTTCATTGAATCCTAGTTTTCTTGCAGCTCTTATGTAGAATTTTCCATTTGGTTGGTGGAATACTGCATAGTCATAGTCTTCTGCTGTAGTTCCAGTTTTTTCTAACATTCTGTTTGCAGCTCCAAGAACATGTTTGAAGTATGCTGGTTCTCCTGTAAATCTTCCACCGTGTGATGGGTATGCTTCTCCTTCTCTTCTGTAGAAATCAGGGGTGTCTGTGGTAAAACTGCAGGTTTCTTCAATATCTGCGATTGTGTTTTCTTCACCAATAATGAATGCTGCTCCTCCAGCACTTGCAGTGTATTCTAATGCATCTCCTGGGGCACCTTGTGAAGTGTCTGCGCCTATTGCTAATCCATATTTTATAAGTCCTGATTTAACGAGACCTACAGCTGCTTGAATACCGGCAGTTCCTGCTTTACATGCAAATTCTAAATCTGCTGCGGTTAAATTTGGGGCTGCTTGTATTGCGTCGGCAACTATTGTTGCAGTAGGTTTTACTGCATATGGGTGTGATTCGGATCCGACATATATTGCACCTATGTCTTGTGGATCTATTTCTGCACGTTGTAATGCTCTTCTTGCTGCTTCTACTGCTATTGTTACAGTATCTTCGTCTGGTCCAGGTACTGATTTTTCATTAACGACTAATCCTTTTGAAATAGAGTTTGGGTCATCTCCCCATACTTTAGCAATTTCTTCTACTTTTATTCTGTAAGAGGGAATATGTGCTCCATATCCAACAATTCCTGTCATTTTATCACCTTTGGTGTAAATTTTTTGTTCTTTTTCTGCAAAGACTGAGATTATATTTATCTCTTAATTTTAATAATTTTATTAATTATTTTTAGTCTATATTAATTAAATTTTAGTTTAAACCACTTAATATATTTTTTTTAAATATTTTTTTTTCTTTATTTTATTAAGTGTTTTAACTTTTTTTACAATTTAAGTTATTCTACGGCTTTTTTAAATAAAAAGTCTTAATAAATTTTTTTTCACTGTTTAAAGGATGTTGATGTTTTATTTTGTGTTATAACTTATATTTTTTTAATTTATATTTTTTTTTTAATCATTAATTTCTTATTTATAAAGATACATATTAATTATTATATTATTTATCTTGGGAGTTTTGCATATGAATTCAATTGTAAATAATATTTTAACAGTTTAGAAAACATGTGTATTGTAGAGTATTGTGGAGGGGTGGTATATAATGTATCATTTGGTATACTGCTTGTCTTGGGGCATGTCTTATGATGGGATTCATATGATAATTTAATTGATGATAAATTTTTAAATAAATTTTAAGAAGGTGGTTATTTATGTATGATGATTCGAGTAGGCCTCCAATTGGTTCTTCAAAGTTACTTTTAGTTTTTTTAGTGGCTATTATTGTAGTAATGGTAGGAACTATTGTGTTAAATGGTGGTCTTTCTACACCTGAACCGGAGGTGGAATCTTCTAATAATTCCAGTGTTGAAGTTGAAGCTCCTACTGTTCAATATAAGATGGTTGGTAATAATTCTTATGGTACTGTAACAAAGATTTCTGGTTGTGGTAATCCGTCTGCAAATATTAAGGTGGCTTTAATTGTGGGTGTTGATCAGAAACAAAAATCTGCAAATGCTGTTATTCCAACATTACAAAATGAGGATATGCTAAATTATTGTTATGACATATACATTATTAACACAACATCATTATCAAAAACAAATGGTGATGCAAATAATGAAAGTAACCTAACAGAAAATGAAATGTCTGAAAGTTTAGCATCAGAATTTGCAGTTCCAGATATAATAAATAACAATTATAATTTCACTGTAGATATTCATAGTACTAATGATTCAAATTCATATGTATTTGTACCATCTGAAAATACATATACTTCAAAAATAGTGGCTGAGTCAATATCAAATAGTACTAATGTTGGTCAGTATACTCCTGATAAACATGCATACACAGAAGCAATTTCAGAACAAATAATTAAATATGAAATACCTTCAATTGTTTATGTCACAAAAGAATATTATGCAGGAAATACTTCAAGTGAAATAAGTAGTGTTATACATGCACTTGATAATTTTGATTTTGTGCAATTATTCAGTCCTAGTGCTAATGTGTCTGAAGCGGAATCTAGTAATGTTTCTTCTTCAAATAATGTTGAAAATAATACTGTAATTGTTTCTTCTAATTCTTCTGGAAATAAAGAAGTAAATTAATTATTTTTAACTTTTTTTTCATTTTTTTTAAATTATTATTTTTTTACAAATTTTTCACAAATATTTATATGTACATATGAACATATTATCATATATACTTATTAAAAAAAATTAAATGATATAACTCATTAAGCATACTAAACACAAAAAGGAGATACTATGGAAAACGAATTTGAATGTAAAGATTCAAAATGCCACGATGAGAACTGTACCAATCCAGAACATTATGATTATGTTTGTTTTAATCCTGAATGTGCAGATAATCATTGTGAAATAGAAGAACATTATAACCGAAAAATGCTTAATAAACTTAAAAAAGTTGAAGAAAAAAATGAACATAATGAATGTTATGATTCAGAGTGTCATGAAACAATTTGTAAAAATCCTGGACATTACAACTACATATGTATGGATCCAAATTGTGAAGATGAGCACTGTGAAATACCAGATCATTATAATAAGGAATTATTAAAAAAATACCAAGAATCAACAGACTTTTCACAATATGATCATACAGAACACATTGATTTTGATGAGGATGTTGATATAAAAATATGTAATTGTGGTGATTGTTCTGATGAAGATCATCATGAACATGAACATGGGCATTCTCATGAAGATTCTTGTTGTTGTGATGATGATTGTTGTGATGATGACCATCATGAACATGAACATGGGCATTCTCATGAAGATTCTTGTTGTTGTGATGATG
>CAMNFZ010000012.1 GCA_946537725.1 uncultured Methanosphaera sp. | reverse complement strand
TAATTATTTAAAAAGAGAATGAGAGGAGGAGAAGTTATAATTCTTGCATTATTGACACTGCCTTTTGAGCAGCCTTTTCCATGGAAGTTTCGAATGGTATGTTGTTTTCTTTAAGGATTTTCTGACCTTCTTCTTCGTTTGTTCCAGTCAATCTTATTACTATAGGAACTTTATGTCCTGCTTCTTTTGAAACATTAACTACTGCATTAGCAACATCATCTGCACGGGTTATTCCACCCAGTACATTTAGGAAAATTACTTTTACCTGTTCATTTTTAAGTACTAAGTTTATTGCTTTTGTAATGTTTTCTTCTGATGCTCCTCCACCTACATCAAGGAATGTTGCTGGTTTTTCTCCATAGTACTCAATTAAATCCATTCCTGTTAAGGTTAATCCTGCACCATTTCCTATTACTGCAATGTTTCCATCAAGTTTTACGTATGCAAATTCTTCATCTTTAAAGTCGTCAAATTCTTTAATTTTTGTGTGTCTGAATAATGCATCATCATCTACTGCCATTTTTGCATCTGCTGCTATGAATCCATTGTCAGTTTTCATTAATGGATTTATTTCTGCTACTGTTGCATCATATTCACTGAATACTTGGTATAATTTCCATATGAATGATCCTACTGCGGATACATCGCTTGTGTCTACTCCCATTTCTAGTGCTATGTTTCTTGCTTGGTATGGCATGAATTCTTCTAATGGTTCTATGTATTGTCTGACTATTTTTTCTGGTGTTTCTTTTGCTACTTGTTCTATATCCATCCCACCAGACATACTTGCCATTATTAATGGTTTTTTAGCGTTTCTGTCCAGAATTATGGATACGAAGTATTCATCAAGTATTCCTTCTACTTTTTCTTCGATTAGTACTTTGGATACTTTTTCTCCTTTGATTGTTTTTGTGAATAATTCTTTGGTTTTTTCTGCTGCTTCTTTTGGTGTGTCAGCAAAGAGTATTCCTCCTGCTTTTCCACGACCTCCTGAGAGTACTTGTGATTTTACTGCTACTGGTTTTGCTATCATTTCTGCTTTTGCTTTTGCTTCTTCTGGTGATTTAGCTAGGTAGCTTCTTGGTACTCTTATGTTACATTTTTCAAATATTGATTTTGCTGTGTATTCATGTATGTTCATTATTCCACCTTATATTATTTTTTTAACGATTTTTTTTCCTTCTTCGAATGCTTGTAGGTTTAGTTCTTCTGTTCCTTTTGGTACACTATCTAGTATTGACTGTTTTGCAGATTCTTCGGAGATTACTCCTGTTGCTTCTACAAATGATCCTAGCATTACTATGTTTCCTACTATCTTCTTACCTATTACTTGTTCTGCTGTTTCTGTTGATTTTGAGTGGTATACTTGTAGTTTTTTGTTTTCTATGATGTCTTTGATTTCGTCCTGGTAGACTAGGTCTGGGTCTATGATTAGTATTGCTCCTTCTTTTATGTCATCTATGTATTTTAGTAGTGCTTCGTGACTCATTGCTACGAATATTTGTGGGTTTTCAACTTTTGGGTAGTCGATTTGTTCGTCACTTACTACTACTTCTGTTCGGCTTGCTCCACCCCTTGCTTCTGGTCCGTAGGACTGTGTTTGTACTGCGTAGTTTTTATCGAATAATGATGCTGCTTTTGCTATTACTATTCCACACATGAGTACTCCTTGTCCTCCAAATCCTGCAATTCGTATATCGGTTCTCATTGTTTATTCACTCCTATATGCTCTGTTGATGTTTGTGTCTGGGTCTATGTCTGAGATTTTTGTTGATATGTCTTCTAGTGCTTCTACGAATTCTTTTCTTGGTTTGTTTATGTAGACTCCTGTGATTATTTTTCCTTCCAGTTCTTCTTCTGTCATGTCTTTTGCTTGTTCTAGTGAGATTGTGTTATCTTTTAGCCAGTGAATCATTTCTACTGGACTTCTGATTTTGTTTTTTCTTCCGTAGTATGTTGGGCATTGTGCTACTACTTCTATGAATGAGAATCCTTTGTTTTC
Source organism: uncultured Methanosphaera sp. (assembly GCA_946537725.1). Taxonomy (GTDB): domain Archaea; phylum Methanobacteriota; class Methanobacteria; order Methanobacteriales; family Methanobacteriaceae; genus Methanosphaera. The sequence goes on along the minus strand of CAMNFZ010000012.1, from coordinate 25,136 downwards.
TAGTCCTGCTTTGATTGCCTGTGATACTTGTATTGGTTGTGCTGTTGTGTATTTTGCTACGTATGTTGCTCCTGCTGCTTTTGCTACTTCTGCTATGTTGAATGGTTTGTCTGTTGATCCGTATGGTGCTGTTGTTGCATAACTTCCTTGTGGACTTGTTGGACTTATTTGTCCTCCGGTCATTCCGTAGATGTCATTGTTTATACAGATTACTGTTAGGTCTATGTTTCTTCTTGCTGCATGTATTAAGTGGTTTCCGCCTATACTTGTTGCATCCCCATCTCCTGTTACTACTATTACGTCTTGTTTTGGGTTTGCTGTTTTTAGTCCTGTTGCGAATGCTAGTGCTCTTCCGTGTGTTGTGTGTAGTGAGTCACATTTCACATATCCTGGGATTCTTGAGGAACATCCTATTCCTGAGACCATACTTATGTTTTCAAAGTCTACTTCTGACATTTCGATTGCATTGAATATTGTGTTTAGTACTATTCCATCTCCACAACCTGGACAAAATATGTGAGGTAATCTTTCTTTTCTTAAGTATTTCATAAATTTGTGTTCATGATCGGCCATAAGTTTATTCCTCCATTATTTTATCAAGTATTTCTGTTGGTGTGTGTAGTGCTCCACCTATTTTTGATAGGAGTTCTACTTTTGCATATTTTCCTAGAACTCTGTCTACTTCTAGGTATATTTGTCCTAGGTTTAGTTCTGGAACTATTATTCTTTTTGCATTTTTTGTTAGTTCTATGAGTTCTTCTTCTGCGAATGGCCATACTACTCCTAGTTTGATGTAGCCTACTTTTATTCCTTTTTGTCTTGCTTGTTTTACTGCTGTTAGTGCACTTCTTGATGGTATTCCATAGGATAGTACTATTGTTTCTGCATCGTCGAGGAATTCTGTTTCGATGGATGTTATTTCGTTTGTGTTTTTGAGGATTTTATCGCATAGTCTTGTTACTAGTTGTGTGTGTGTTTCTTCATCGTCTGTGCTTGGGTATCCTCGTTTGTCATGTGTTAATCCTGTTACGTGTATGTTGTATCCTTGTCCGAATGATGGCATTGGTGTTGTTCCATTTTCGGGTGCGTCAAATGGGAGGTAGTTGTCTGTTTTTTCTGGCATTTGTCGTGGGATTATTTCTACTTTTTCGGGGATTGTTATTTTTTCCCTCATGTGTCCTACTATTTCATCTGCCATTACGAATACTGGGCATCTGTATTTTTCTGCGAGGTTAAATGCTTTTATTGTGTAGTCAAAACATTCTTGTACACTTGATGGTGCGAGTGTTATTGTTTCATAGTCTCCGTGTGATCCCCATCTTGTTTGCATCATATCTGCTTGTGCTGATCGTGTTGGCTGACCAGTTGATGGTGAACCTCTTTGCATGTTGATTATTACTATAGGTGTTTCAGTCATTACTGCATATCCTATGTTTTCTTGCATTAGTGAAATTCCTGGCCCACTTGTAGCGGTTACTACTTTTTGACCGGCCCATGAAGCTCCTATTATTGCTCCTACTGCTGCTATTTCATCTTCCATTTGAATAAAATGTCCACCAATTTCTGGTAATTTTCTTGACATTACTTCTGCAATTTCTGTTGAAGGTGTAATAGGATATCCTGCGAAGAATGTACAGCCTGCTGCTAATGCTCCTAGTGCGCAAGCTTCGTTTCCTTGTACAAATAATTCTTTGTCTGCCATTTTAATCATCCTCTATAGAAATTACTTGATCAGGACACATTAATGTACATAATTGACATTTTATGCATTTGTCGACTTCTGGTATTGGAAGGTGCACTCCTTTTTGGTTTAGTTCTTTTGATGGAGTGTACACATCCATTGGACAACAATCTACACAAATAAAGCATCCTTTACATAAATCTTCATTAATGTATATCATATTCATTACCTAACTTTTTTTGTAAGTGAAGGTTTATACTTCCTTAATTATATTAAACATAAACTTGTAATTTTTGATTATATTGTCATGATGTGTATTGCTGAATTCTTTTTTATAAAAAAATCCATTATCTCACATTATTTAAAATATATGTTTGTTATATTATTAATAGTGTTGTACAATTTATCATGATTCATAATGTTTTGTAGAGTTTTAGTTAAATTTACTTAATATACTTATTATGATCAAATAATTTTAATGGATTGGATAATAGTACTTTTTTTTAGATAATTTTGCAAATGATGTTTATTTTAGTAGTATTAATGGTTTTATGAAATTTTAAAAACAAAAATCAACAAATCAAAATCAACATTTTAATACCTAATTATGATAAAAATTTGAAATTTGAAAATCAAAAACAACATTTTAATTTTCCAAAAAAGAATGTTGAAATTAAAAAACAAAAATCATATTTTAAAAAAATCATAACTGAAAAAAGCATATTTTAAAAAACAAAAATCAACATTTTATAGAAGTTAGGACAAATAATAAAATATAAAGGGGATAAAAAATATGAGTGACGAATTTGTTAGAAAAACTATTAAATTAAATAAAAAATTATGGGATGCCTTTCAGGAAAAAATAGAGAAAGAATATGGAACCACATACAAACATACTTCAGAAGAGATTGAAAAAGCCATAGAAAACTATGTTAATTATGATGTGTTAGACATTGAAAAAACAAAAACAAAAATCAACAATCTAAAAGATGAAAACAACAATCTAAAAAATAATGTTGAAACACTGGAAAAAGAAAATAAAAAATGTAATGATGAACTGCTTCTTACAAGAACTGATAATAAAAAGTATAGTGATGAATTATTACAACTTGAACAAAAAATTAACCAATTAGAAAATGATAAAAAGGTTCTTGAAAGTAATGTTGAAAATTTAGAAAATAATTTAAGTAATTTAACTGAAAACAATCATAATCTTGAAAAAAGAAATAAAGAATTGATAGAGGAAAATAAGGAATTGGAATCCCAGTATATTAAACAGGTTGAAGAAACTAATAAACAGGTAAAGGAAAATACTAAAATTAAAAATAAAAGGGAACATGCACAGGAACGTCTTAATAAGACGCAAGATGAATTAAATGATACTCTTAAAAGGTTAGAAAAATATAGTTTTGCTATTGGTCAGGTAAAAAATATGAGTTTCTTTGACAGATTATTCAACAGACTTCCTGAAGAAATTAAGGAGTTACAACCTGGCAAAGAGGATGAAAATATAGAAGAGTAGTGTTTAATATCAGATAGTTATTAATCTTCTATATACATTATAGGATATTGTAATTTTTCATCATATGATATACATGTTACAATAGTTTTTTCATTAATTTTAGTGGTTAATCTAACATCCAACATATCCCCAGTTAACGAAGTATAACCCATAACCCCACTATTTTTTATTATTAAATCTTTATCTATAGTTACATCAACATCAATTATAGCAGGTTGTAAAAGAATACTGTCATGAATTGCAATTTCCAAAGATGTGACTGTATCAGTACTTACAGGTGTTCCAACAAACTGATGAAATAAAGAACCCATACTGATTCCACCCTCAAAAATTGCCCGTTCCCTATCTGTTAAATTTTTAAAATAATCCTCTTCATTCATAATTATCACTTTATTATAATTTTACCCATGACGGTGCATCATAGGTTGGTATAGTTAATATTATATTATCCATATTTTGTATTAAAGTTTCCACACTATCTCTAGGTACTTCAACCATTATAATATATTCAACATCAAGTTCCCCAACATTCGATGTTCTTTCATAATCAGATAAACGTACCCCATATTTATCAAGTAATATTTTAATCTGTTTTTCATCAAATGTTCCTGAAGCCTTTGAGGCAATAATTTGTTGTATGTCCAGTGTTGATGATTGAGATAAATTTCTGTTTTTAGGTGACTGAGATAATTCCATGTTTTGTTCTATGTTTCCAGAATCCTTGGATCTTAATATTGAAACTACAGTAGAACCTCCAACAATCTTAGAAGAGGTAATATTTTCTTCTGTTAGATTAGTTTCAGTAGTATTTTCTTCATTTTCTGAGGATAGTTCACCAGTTATTTGAGATGTTTTGTATATATCCACTGTATCTGATACTGTTAAAAATCCACTTGCTGCCTGTTTACGATTAACACTTAATGGGATTATAACTGAGTCTACTGTTTTTATTGATATTGTTGATAGTGTAGTAGAATCCCTAGAATTAATGTAATTGGTTGCATTATTTATGTTCATAATATCTGAAGAATTTGCTGTGATTACTTCTACCCTATTATATTTGTCTTTATATTCATTTAACTGGTTTATTAATGAATTTTTTAGTATTGGATGTATCATTGATTCAACATTTAATGAGTTTAGTTCATCTATTGTATTTTTACTTTCTATTTCTGCTATTAATGCTTCTTTATTATGGCTTTCGTCAGAGGATAATAATGTGTTCACTGTGTTTATTTTTTCTTGTTTTAGATTTTCAAGTTCTTCTTGTTGTGGTGCAAATATCATAAAATAGTATATTGTAGAGATTAGAATGATTAGAATAAGTGTTATAACTATTGCACCAGTTAGTAGTTCTTCATCTTCTTTTTTCTTTAATGTATAATGTCTTCTATGCAGTAGTTTTGGTGAATCATTATCTGGATTAAAGAGGTTTATTATATTATTGTATTGTTTTTGTAGTTTGTCTTTAATTTCTTTCATAATCTTTTTCTAAAAAAAATTGAGAGATAAAAAGAGTTTATTTTTGATGGTTAAATAATGGACTGATCATGTATACTATTACTAGCAAGATAAGAATATATGATGGTATATGTAGTAAATAATTATTAATTGGATATATTAATGTTGGTATTAAAAATATTCCACAGACTATGAATATTCTATTATCCTTTAATTTTGGATATTTGAGATTAGATACCATTAGTATTGATAGTATTATCATGAATATAATTATCAGTATTTCTTGTTGTATGTGTGAGAATAATATGAGTGATAGTGTGAATGATGTGACTGGTATTGGTATTCCTATGAATGTTTTTGTTGGTCCAACTTGTTCTGTGATGATTGTATTATATCTGCATAATCTTAGGATTCCACAGGACAATATTAATATTGATGCTATTATTGTTAGTGGGTGTTTGTATGTTTCAAAGAGTATTACTGCAGGTGCTACTCCAAATGAGATTACATCAGCTAGTGAGTCTATTGTTTCTCCGAATACTTCTTTTGTTGAAGTTGGAAATTTTCTTGCTAAAGGTCCATCTATTGCATCAAATAATACTGCCAGTATAAGTAACATTGCAGTTAGTATGATGTTATTATAATATGCTGCTAGTATAGCCAGCATACCTGATATTGCATTTAGTAATGATGCTATGTCTGCTATTCCAATCATTTTGATTATGTTGGTTTCCATGAATTAATCATATCCTATTTATTGATATATATTATAATATATTGATTTAATCCATAATATACCTTTAAATAATATTCTTTTTATCAAAATACTTATAAATTTCTTGTATTAATTATTTTTTCATAATTTTCATAACATTATATTAAACATTGTTTAAAATAATATATAAATTTTTAGATTAAAAATAACAAAAAAAATAAAATAACCACAAAAACAAAAATATAACACAACAATAAATAAAGAGAACAAAACATGACACAAACAACAGAAGACAAAAAAGTACTAGGAATAGATGAAGCAGGAAGAGGTTCAGTATTAGGACCCCTAGTAATAGGAGGCGTCCTAATGAAAGAAAAAAAACTAAAATTCCTAGACAGAATAGGAGTAAAAGATTCAAAAAGACTCACCGCAAAAAAAAGAACAACCATATCCAGAAAAATAAAAAAAATAACAGAATTTGAAACAATAATCATACCCGCAGATGAAATAGACCACCTACGAAACACCGGAGTAAACCTGAACAAAATAGAAACAAACGCAATGATAGAAATCATAAGAAAATACCATCCAGAAAAATGCTGCATAGACTGCATAGACGTAAACGAGGAAAGATTTCATAACAGAATACAACACATAAACCATAAAATGGAAGTAATAACAGAACACAAAGCAGATGACACATACAACATAGTTGCTGCAGCATCCATAATAGCAAAAGTAGAAAGAGACAAACAAATGGAAATAATCCGACAAGAATACGGAGCAGTAGGATCAGGATACCCCAGTGACAAATACACAATAAACTACCTGAAAAATATAGAAGGTAAATATCCCCCATTTGTACGACAAACATGGAATACTGTCAAAAATTTAGAACAAAAAGAATGAAAAATTATTATATTATAACAATCATAATATATATTATCTATTAATAAAAAAACGAATACACAAAGAGAGGAGCTAAAAACAAATGGACATTATAGGATTAATATTTTCTACAGGAAATGATTTAATTACAATGTTCCAAAGTGGAGGAGCAATAGTATACATCCTCACAATAATCGGATTTTATGGACTATTCCTAGCAATAGAAAAAATATTATACCTAAGAAAAGCTTCACAAGTAGACCTAACCGAATTAATGATAATAGTAAACGAATCAATGGCACACGGCGGATCATTAGAAGCACTAAGAGCAATAGGTAACTACAAAACACCAATCTCACGTATAATATCCGAAGCATTAAAAATAGGATACAGAAGCAAATCCGAAGTAGAAGACAACATGGAACAAGTATTCATTGTAGAAATGAGTAAAATGATGAAAGGATTATCCACCCTTCAAACCATAATAGAAGTAGCACCATTAATAGGACTTATAGGAACTGTACTAGGTATGTGGTACACATTCAAAGACCTAGGAGTAAGCAGTGACATAACATTAATGGCAAATGGTATATACATTGCAATCATCACAACAATATTCGGACTTGCAGTGGCAATCATATTACTCCCATTACACACATACATCAAAAGCAAAATCGAAGTACAACTCGACAACATAGAAATAGCAAAGAAAATGAGTAACTGGAGAAATGCAGAGATGAAAATATGGATAGAAAAAGACATAGACGAAGTAATCGAAGCACTACAAGAATCACCAGGAATCATACAAGTAAAGAGAATAGAAGACGACCAGGCAAACATCAAACTATACCTTAAACCAAACATGCTAGAAAAAGGAATAAAAACTATTATACGAGAAAAATCAGACACACAAAACCGTATAGTAGAAAGTAAACTAAAACAATAAAAGGTGCGTGTTCCAACAATGGCTATAGATACAAAAAAATTTAAAGACAAAATCGAACACCAAACACCAAACATTAACCTAGTACCATTACTAGACGTAATCTTTACAATAATGATATTTCTATTAGTGATGCTAAGTCAACACCCTGGAGAAACACAGTTAGATGACTACTCACCTGAACAAATATCAGCAAAACCAACCACTTCAACAGGAGACTCCGAATATTACCTCTTACCATTAAATGGACTTAAAAAAGTAACCGTAAATGGAGTGGACAAATCATCAGAAATACGGCACGGCTCGATAGCGGTGCATACAAGAGTAATGGATGAAGGACAAATAATGATGGATTCATCAACAGGAACCATAACAATAACTGCACCAAATGACTTGGTGGATGTAGCAGTTAAAGCCCCGGCGTATAACTAAAAAAAAATAGGATAAAGGTGAATAATATGTATTTAGGAAGAATAATATCAATAGGAAGTAATGAAAAAGGAAGTTATGCATCATACAGAGTATCAAGCAGATCATTTCCCAACAGACAATCAGTAGTAAATGAAGAAAAAGTAGCAATAATCCCAACCGAAGGATCAGAAGGAGACATATACAAAAACCCATACATAAGCTACAACTGTATAGACATCATAGATGATATATGTGTAGTAACCAATGGATCACACACAGACATCATATCAGGAAAAATAAGAGAAGGAATGAACATACGAGATGCAATATGTCTCAGTTTACTAGCAATGGACTATGAAAAAGATGATTACAACACTCCAAGAATAGCTGGAGCAATAAACTTTGATGGTGAAGGATTCATAGGAATAGTAAGAGATGATGGACTGGAAGTAATAAAAGTAAATCCTGGAGAATCATACTATGTTTCAACATACGAACACAACAGTCCACGAAAAGTTGAATACAAAGCAGAAAACTCAGAAGAAGCAACAGAATACATATACGGCAAAGGAGTATTCGAAGAATTCACACACCCAGTAACAAGCTGTGCAGCATTCGGAAAAGACAAATGGGAAATAACTGTTAAAAATCCGTAGATAAACACCAAAAAAAACTCTCCTCCATAATTTATCTCTTTTTTAACGACTTGTAAATCCTGTTCTATTTGTTCATCATTAATTAATTTGTCTGTGAAGAATGATGAAATAACTGCAGTGATTGTGGAAAATACAAAGACTCCTATAAAAATCAATACCATAGTTAATGCTTTTTCATTTATTGATTTTGGAGTTATGTCCCCGTAACCAACAGAGGTAATTGTTTCTATAACAAAATATAATGAATCCACGAAATTTAAATTACTCCAATTCCACACTATTAAAGTAAAAATTCCTATGATAACAATGATTCCAAATAATATTTTTTCTATATGTGTTTTTTGGATAAAATCCTTTAAACTACTTATCAAGCTATTGAACAATACTATTACACGCAATATTTTCAATAATCTGAAATATCTTAAAAGATTTAATTGTGGCAGAAATATAGGTAAAAACGCGTCAAAGGGTATGGATGCAATTAAATTAAGCCAGTTGCCTTTTTGTTTTAAAAATTTTGTTTTGGGATTGAAAGTTAAAAAACTTATGCTCCACTCTATTAAAAGAAGTACACATATGTACAAATCAAATTCTTCAATAAATGAAATGACATCGGATGGAAGGTGTAATAAAAGTAGCATAGATATTAAAAATAGGTCTATAATTACTAATAATTGAAGTCCAATTCATAAAATACTATGATTATTTTTTTCTTTATCAAAAATATTCATAAAAATATCACCAACATCATTTAATTAGAACATTTTAGAGAATTATTGAAATGTAATAATTATTACCTGAAATAACAACAATTTGCTTATTTTATCATGTTTTTGTAGTTAATGTATTAAAATCTAAAATATGAATTCATCATAATATTCCCATTGCTCCTAACATTGACTGGAGACCTAATATAACTATTGCTAATCCACCAATAATTTCTATTTCATCTGCATATTTTATTGCCAATTGGGTACCAAATTTACCTGCGAGTAACCATAAGACTACACAGATAAGACTTAATATTAATAATATTATTAAGTTTACATGGGCTATTGCTCCTTGTGAAGCTAGTATTAAATTTTCAATGTTACCAAATATTAGTAAACCCCAAAATCCGTTACAATCATTAATTAACTTCATATTCATTCTCCTTGACGTCTTTTTTGTGATTTAGATTTATGAGCTTCGATTATAGCTTGAATACCTAAGATGAATATTGCTAATCCACCTATAAAGTCAATTATGTTTGCATATTGTATTGCTTGTTCTGTTAATAGTGCTCCTATTGCATACCATGCTATAACAATGATTATACTCATTATACTTAAGGAGAGCACTTTTACATTTTTAACTTCACCTTGTGAAGCTAGTATTAAATTTTCAATGTTGCCGAAAATTAATAATCCCACAAAGGGTAAATATTCTTCTAACATGTTAATTTTTCCTCATTAAATATTTAATTCAATTATATTTTTAATTTATAAAAAAAAAGGAAGTAAGATGAAGATTTAATTAAAAAGATCGGATTCTTCTAATTTCTCTTCAAAGTACTTAGTTCGTTTATCCCATTTTTGTTTAAGAATAACTGATGCAACTACTATCACTGCACATAAGATTAATAGGAAGACGAATGATGGTAAGTAGTTTGCCCATATTAATCCTAGTTGTGCTTCACGGATCATAGTTATACCGTGAGTCATTGGCAGATACGGATAGATAATACCGAAGATGGTATTCATAATTTCTATAGGATATATTCCTCCTGAACCAGATATCTGGAATACCAGTAGCAGTATTGCCAGACCTTTTCCTACATCACCAAATAGTGATATGAGTGAATATATTATGGCCATAAATGTTACTGCTACAAAGTAACATGAAAATGCAAATAGTAATGGATTTGCAATATCAATACCTAATAGGAATGATCCGATTAGTGTAACTGTAGTTTGTAATATCGCCATTATAGTAAATAATACCAGTTTAGCATTGTATACTTCATGTGGTCTGTATTTGGTTCCAATACTACTTCCTGTTTTTAACATTACACTTGTAATAAGTGCACCCACCCACATGGATAGTACTATGTAAAATGGTGCTACCTGTGAACCATAATTATTGGTTGGGAATTCTTCATGTCTTTTAAGTATTACAGGTGAGTAGAAATAATCTCCAACATCTTCCTGATTTACTTCTGTAATTGCAGATAATTGTTCTGCAGCAAATCCTATTTCATCAGATGCATTTCTTAATGCTGAAGCTGATGAATAACCTAATAATTCTGCTCCATCAGCTAATTCAATTGTTCCATTAGCTAATACATGCACTCCACTGGATAATTCGTTTGCTCCACTGGATAATTGACTTGAACCTGCAGCTAATTGACTTGAACCTGTAGCAACTTCATGTGCACCTGTAGCAACAGTTCCTGAACCATCTGCAACGAGGTGTGCACCATTATTTAAATCATTGAATTTTTGATTAGTTTCATTCATTTCTTTATCAATTCTTTCAAGCAATTCACGAATTTTTGATGGGTCTTCTCCGTTTTTTACTGCCTGATTAAGTTGACTTATATGTGCTGATATATTGTTAAATCTATTGGATAATTCCTGTGTTTTATCAGCTACACGTCCGGAATTAATAGCTATTTTTGCAGCATCATCTGTTAAATTATATGAACCGCCAAATAAAGTTAAAGCATCATTTGAAAGTTCACGCGTATTATTACTTAATGTATTTAATTCATCTGCTATTCTTGAGGTATCTGTATCAAGTTTATTAACATCATCCTCTAATTTTGTAACACTGCCATTATTTATTAAGGCTTTTTTGACTTTTAAATAAATATCGTATATTTCATTGGTTTTATCTGCTAATTGTTGAGTTCCATCTGCAACTTGTCCTGCTCCACTTGCAACTTGGTCTGCTCCATTTGCTAGTTGAACTGATCCAACTGACAATTGGTTAGCTCCACTAGATATTTCATTTGCTCCTGCAGCTAATTGATTTGAACCACTGGCCACTTGATTTGCTCCTGCAGTTAACTGGTTTGCACCACTAGCAACCTGATCTGCACCGGCCGATAATTGGTCTGCTCCAGAACTCATTTTATCTGCACCTGTAGCTAGGCCTGTCTGTAATTCTCCAAGTTTACCTACAGCTTTTTCATTTATAAATGATACGATTTGTGCATTTAGTTTATTATACACTGCTTTAGAAGCAGCATCAGTGAGTTTTGCAGCTACTGGATTAGATTTTTCATTTACTATGTATTCTAATTCACCTGGATGAGGGTTGCCAGTAACTATTGATACAATTGATTCACTGAAATTCTGTGGAATAATTATTCCCGCGTAGTACGTTCCATTATGAACACCGCGTCGAAGTTCATCCGAAGTAACGAAGACCCACTTGAAATCTGTGCTTTCCTTCAGTGAATCTACTAATTTTGCACCTACTTCAATTTTCTCACCATTATATTGAGAACCCAAATCATCATTGGCTATAGCAAATTCTACGTTGTTAGTGTTTTCATAAGGATCCCAACAAGCATAAATATTAACCAATCCATATAATGAAGGTAAAAGGATTACGCCAATTAATATTAATATAACTATAGGATTAACTAAAGTTGATCTGAAATCATTTTTAATAATTTCTAAAGTGTTAGCTTTAGATTCCTGACGAAAATCGGATAAATCAGCTTTATTTAAAATAGTGCTTTTTTTATCTTCCTCTTTTTTTCTAAGGTCTAATTTTTTCATCACACCTCCCCCTAGTATCATCTGTTTAGAATTATAACTTTTAAAATCTCTTTTCATAAATTGTGCTAATTTATGCAGATGAATAATGTTTTTATTGTTTTAAACCGATTATTTATAAATTGGTTAGTAGTTCATTAATAATTTAAATAATATATATTTATGTTTAAACAAACTAATAAAACTTCATAATTAGGGTAGGAGCAAAAAATAAAAAAAATAAAAACAGAAGAAATAGTTCATTCACTGTTTATAATGTTATTTTTTAAATATACTTAATACCAATTTATTATATTATAAAGGTTATAAAGTATAATAATTACATGACTATGATATTGAATATAATTTTTAACTAAATATATACTGTTAATGATGTCAGGAGAGTGATTTTTCTATGAGTATTGAAATTATTGGTATTGAAAATTTTCCCATTATTAAGGAAGGAGATAATCTTTCGGAAATTATTTATGATACTCTTTTAAAAAATGGGATTAAAATAGTGGATAATGATGTTCTTGTTTTAGCTGAAACTGTTGTCAGTAAGGCTGAGGGCAATATTATTAAAGTAGATGATGTCATTCCAAGTGAAGAAGCTTTGGAAATGTCTGGTAAAAGTGGTAAAGATCCCAGACAATGTCAGATAATTTTAGATAATACCAAGAGTGTTATTCGTTGTCAGAAGGATCTTATTATCACGGAGACTCCTCATGGTTTTGTTTGTGCCAATAGTGGTATTGATAACAGTAATTGTGAGGAAGGTTTTGTTACTCCACTTCCTGTTAATCCGGATAAGAGTGCTCAGAATATTAAGTGTTTTTTAGATGATAAGTTTGGATGTGATTGTAAAATCATTATTAGTGATACTCATGGACGTGCTTGGCGTGTTGGTGCTATTGGTGTTGCTGTGGGTATTAGTGGTATGAGTCCAGTTACTGATTTTAGAGGCTGTGTTGATCTTTATGGTCAGGAATTAATGAGTACTATTGAGGGTACTGCTGATGAACTGGCTAGTGCTGCTGGTTTGCTGATGGGCCAATCAGATAGTGGTATTTGTTTGGTTCTTATTAGAGGTTATGATTCTAGTTTAACCAGTTGTGATGTTAATGGTGCTTGTATTGATGAAATTATCCGTGATGAGGAAATGGATGCTTTTAGGTAGGTGTTATATGTGATTACTGTTTTTAGTGGTGGTACAGGAACACCTAAGTTATTGCAGGGTATTAAAAGAGTTATTCCTGAAGATGAATTGAATATTGTTGTTAATACTTTGGAAAATAATTTTTTTAGCGGAGTTTATGTTAGTGCAGATATTGATACGGTTTTATATACTATGTGTGACTTGATTAATGAGGAAACATGGTATGGCCGAAAAGATGATACTTTCACTACACATGAAACATTAGCAGAATTAGGTTTAGAGGAGACTCTCCGTATTGGTGATAAGGATCGTGCCTTAAAGATACAGAAGACATTACTATTGGATGAATTTTCATTGACTGATGCTGTTAGAATACAGAAGAATAATATGGGAATAAAAGCTAATATTTTGCCCATGAGTAATGAACAGTCAAATGTTACTATAGATACAGATATGGGTACTATGGGTTTTCATGAATTTCTTATTTCTCATCAATCCAAACCATTGGTCAAAGATATTATATATGAAAGTGTTACTCCGACGAATGAAGTTCTTTGTGCAATAGAAGAATCAGACCAGGTAATTATCGGACCTTCTAATCCCATAACATCAATTAATCCAATATTAATTATGCCAGGAATCAGGGATTTGCTTAAAAAAACTTATACTACTAGTGTGTCCCCAATTATTGGAGAGGATGCTGTTAGTGGTCCTGCTGCGAAATTTATGAAGGCTAAGAATGTTGAAGTTTCACCATTGGGTATTGCTAAATTTTATGAGGAATTTCTTGACCATTATATAATAAATACTACGGACAACAAATATAAAAATAGTATAAAAGAATTTATACCAGAAGTATCTGTGGAAAATATTATTTTTAAAACACTGCAGGATAAGATTAATCTTGCACAGAAGATACTTGGAGTATAATTAGAATTAAGTGATTAAATGATACAGATTACGTTGATACAAATTGATAATTACGGGCCTTGGACTGTTACACCAGGACCAAGAGCAGAACCTGATTTACAGACATTACAATCTAGGTTATATGGTGATTTGGAAAGAGAATTCGGAGCACGTGGCGGAATCGTTTTCTTTAACAGGTTTGATAATCTAATTGCTGTGAGTAACGGAATTAACGAAGAAGATCATAAGAAAATTCAAGAATCAATACGTAACAGATATCCAATTACCATAAGTATGGGAGTGGCAGCTAGACCAACACCTTTTGAAGCACAGAAAGTTGCAACAGAAATGATACAAAAAGGTGGAGGGGCACAATCAGAGGAAAGATGTGAAGTATTAAATATTGAATCATTAGCAAGTGATGAAGATTCTAAAGTCCAAATAGCCCATATTGATATTAATAATATTACCACAACATTAACTGATGTGGAAAATGCTTATGATACTTCAGTTACAGTTTATGAAGTATTAGTTGAGTTGATGAAGGAATTAAAAAAATTTGGTGGCCTATGTTTCTTTATTGGTGGAGATAATTATATGGCTCCTTCAAATGGTATTACTAAAAGTGAATTAAGAAAAGCTTTGAAAAATGTTGATGAAAAAACAGGAGTTACTCTTAAAGCTGGTGTGGGCATATCCAAGAAAGGTGGTCGTGCTGCAGATTTAGCTGATCTTGGTCTTGAGGATATTCGTGCTGATCTTACGGATGATTCTGTTTTAGTATTTCATGATTGATAAATTAAAGGATGTGTAGTTATGAATGTATTATCTGCTATGGCTGGAATTAATGATGGTGAATTTTGTAAGAAATTTACTAATCAGGGTGTTGATTTAATTACGCTTGGCGGTTTTAATCTTGATCTTGAAACTTTTAAGGCAGGACTTGAGAATATGACTAAGGATAGGAAAGAGTTTATTACTTGTCCTCATCATATATCTGAAGATATTACTGAATTTATTGATGTCATCAAAGAATATAATAGTAGTTGGAAGGGTAAGTTTAGTGTTAATCTTAGAGCCAGCAGTCCAAAGTCATTTAGTGTATTATATGGTAATGATGATATAGATGTCTTTGAAATAAATGCCCATTGTAGACAACCCAGCATGATTAAAGCAAATACTGGCCAAGCATTATTACAAGATACAACATTACTTCAAGAAATTTTAGAGGAAGTTACAACAAACAGCGGGAAAGAAGTTGGAGTAAAAATTAGGGCAAACGTTGAAGGAGTAGACATCCTAAAAATAGTCGAAATAATAAACACATACAACATCCAATACTTACATGTTGATGCCATGAAACCAGGAATAATGGAAGCAGATTATGACATATTAAACAAAATAGCATCCAACACAGACATCCACATAATAGGAAATAACTGTGTTACGACACGCGAAGATTATGAAAAAATGATTGAAAATGGTGCAAGCAGCGTATCTGTTGCTAGAGCAGCATTAAATGGTGATATTAGTCACATATTCTTATAACCCCCCCCCCACATCAAATACGTTTTCTAAAAAAAAATAGATAAGAAAAAAAGATAGTTATTTATTATTACTTTCAACTATAAAATTACATGTTGAATTACTGCCAAGATAATTGTTACTTTCAATATAAGTTGCAGTAATGTTATTAACTCCTAAATGAGTAGCAGTATAATTATAAGTGAAAAATCCATTATCATCCGTTTTAACAGTAGTATGACCAGTATTAATCAATAACTTAACCTTACCATAAATAGCATTACCCCTTTCATCACTTAATTTTCCAGTGATTTCAACTTTAGTTTTCTGAGTAACTTTATTTATAGGATCAATGGATATTTTAGTATTTAACTTCAATACTTCAACAGTTATCATGTCAGTAGAATTCATATACTTGTTACTGCCAAGATATGTTGCAGTAATATTATTGATTCCAACCCTATTTACAGTATAAATGTATGTAAATACTCCATTATTATCTGTTTTAACAGTAGCACGACCATTATTAATCAATAACTTAACAGTACCTACAATATCTTTACCCTGTTCATCTACAAGCTGTCCAGTGATTGTTATATCATTACCTTTCTTGGTAGCATTAATAGACTTTAAGGAAAGATTGCTTTCTAATTTACCAACATCAACTGTTATTCTATTAGCTGAAGCCAAGTATTTGTTACTTCCAAGATAGTTCACAGAAATATTGTTTGGGCCTACTCTGGTTAACTTATAATTATATGTGAAGACACCCTCATTATCAGTTTTAACGGTAGCACGACCATTATTAATCAATAACTTAATGGTATTATTTGCTATTATGTTATCATTAATATCAACTAATTTTCCTGTGAGTGTTATGTTTTCTCCACTTTTTATTGGACTTATATTATCAAGGATAATTTTTGTTTCCTGTGCTTCTACAAGTACACTAGTGGTGTTGCTTGTTTTATTATATTTTTCATCACCATGGAAGGTTGCTGTTATATTTGTTGTTCCAATCCTGTTAAAATTATAATCATATGTGAATTTTCCATTTTCGTCTGTTTTAACTGTAGCTCTTCCTTTGTTAATTAATAGTTTAATTATTTTATTTGAAAGAGCTTTACCTTTTTCATCCTCAAGAATTCCACTGATAAGACCATTTTCTTTAAATTTAACATTACTTGTTTCATCAAATTTAATACATGTATCCTTTATTCTGTCTTCTTCTAATGATAATAATTGATTATCTACTTGTGCAAATATTTCATCACCCATGTATTGTACTATATTATTAGCAGTGACATTTATTGTCATATTATCTTCAGCAAATAAGGATTCATCTGCAATGAACAACACAGTTCTTTCAGGCAAGTCGTTGTTTGTTTTATTGCCATCATTTAATGTGTTTAATGATACTTCCAGTGACACATTGTTATTGTTTATTAATGATGATGTGTTGGTGAATGTGAGAATCCTCCATGTTTCCGGCATGAAACCTATTTCTTCCTCTGAAATATTATTTTTGCCCCACCAATTATTATTAACAGATAAGACCAATTCTTTTTCTGAGGATATTACATTACCTTCTTCTGCTTCATTATCAATGAATACACAGTCTTCGAAGTCAATGTACTGTTCATTATATACTACCCCACCAATATACGCGGAGTTAAGTTCAAAAAGGGTGTTTCTAACTGTTATCACACCGGGAAGTCCTACTGCCTCTTTTTTTCCATAGTTTATGAATACTCCACCATATGTTGCTCCATTACCTGTGAATGTTGAGTTGATTATGGTTAAGTTTCCGTTTTCTTTATCAGTCCATGGAATATTTTCTATTACACCTCCATTTTCACCTGCAGCGTTTTCAATAAATGAACAGTTTATTATTGTGAAATTATTAGTGTTGGTTATTGCTCCACCATCTTTTTTTGCATAATTATAGTTAAAAAGACAGTTTGTAGTAGTTGCAAATCCTGTGGAATATATTGCTCCACCAAAGAAGTGTTCTGCACTGTTTTCAATGAAGTCTGTGTTGTTTACATAAAGGTTACCGAATGCGTTGTATATTGCTGCTCCACTTACTGCACGATTTAAAGTAAAATATGAGTCATATACTGTTAAGTTACCGGAAGTACTGTATATTGCTCCACCGACATTGTAGATATTATTGTCTATGAATGAGGAGTTATATACTGTTACATTAGCTTTACTGTATACTGCTGCTCCGAATGATGCTGTGTTTTTTTCAAATAATGTGTTGTTGATTTCCAGGTTTCCATTGTTTAATATACTTCCACCCATATTTGCAGTGGTTGTTCCAACATTATTTAATAATGTCATGTTTTCTATTATTAAATTTCCATTGTTTGTGATTGCAGCATTAGAGTCTGATGTAAAATCTTTCAATGTGAAATTTTTTAAAGTTACTGTACTATTTTTTTCGATAGTGAACATGCTTGATGAAAGATTAGGTATTATTATTACTTCATCCCTATTTTCACCAGTTATTGTCATGTTTTTGTTTAATGTTATTGAATCAAGGTTATACGTTCCTTTTGCTAGGATTATTGTTGAATCAGAACTTATTTTATCCATGTATTCTTGGTTTATTGTTTTGTATGGTGAGTCTATGCTTCCATCTTCAAGTTCATTGTTTGAGTTAATGTCAACATATACGTCGTTTGTTGCTTCTTTGATTATGTTATTTTCTGTTATGCTGTCTTCTGATACTTTATGAATGCTTGGAAGAATGTTAGTATTATTATCTGTGGCTGAAATTGTGTTTAATGATAAGAATACTATGATGAAACATAACAGTATAAGCATTTTCTTATTATTCAAGATTTTCACCTTATTATAATTGTTTTATTATCATTATTTAAAATATTTAAAAAAAAATAAAAAATTAAGGGGGGATGTTGATTTGAATGTACAATACTCTATTTTTTATCTCTTGCATTAGGTTTTGTAAATCCTACAAAGAAGATTATTAATAACAATACAACGAATAACAGATATCCAATAGCTATTTCTGATTGAGGTGATGGTGGTTTTCCAACATTTTTCTGTACAATTTCATAAATTGAAGGTGAACCTGCTGATGAACCTGCTTCTCCTCCAGCACTTGAACCTTCAACCACGTTAACTTGATTTACTTGTGTTTGACTTGAATCCTGCGATGATTCACTGGAAGGTTCTGGTTCTGGTTCTTGTGTTGGTTCACTTGGTTCTGAATCAGAACTAGTGTCCGGTGATTCTCCTGCTCCAGAATCTGTGTTATCTGTGATGGTTGTGTTTTGACCATCCTGATCACTTGATTGTGGAGTTGTTGAGTTTGTTTGAGTTTCAGGAACCTCTGTACTATTTGTATCAACTTCTGGTACTGTTGTATTGGTTTGTGTCTCAGGAGTTGTACTATTAGTATCTGATTTAGGTTCTGTAGTTTCATTCTTTTCAACTTCGGGAGTTGTACTATTAGTATCTGTTTCAGGAGTAGTTGTTTCATTGGTTTGTGTTTCAGGTTCTGTTGTTTTGTTGGTATCAGTTTCAGGAGTTGTACTATTAGTATCTGTTTCAGGAGTAGTTGTTTGGTTAGTTTCAGATGGTGTCACTTCTTCCTGTTCTTTTGGTTCTTCTGCAGTACTGTTTGTATCTGTTTTAGAATCATCAGTTTCTTCTGAGCTTGTGTTGTTTCCTGATTCTGATTTTGAATCTGAATCAGATGTTCCATTTCCAGAACCTGTTCCGTTTCCTTCACTAGCTTGTTCATTATCAGTTCCATTACCGGAACCTGTGTTTGTACCTGCTGAACCTTCACCTTGACTGCTACCTGAGTCTCCAGTACCGGTTCCTCCTCTGTTTACTGAAGCCATAGATTTAGCATTTCCATTGTTATTTGATGAATCTGTTAGACCTGTTGCTCCAGCTCCTGCTCTGGCCATTGCATTTGCTTCACTGGTTGCACCATTGTTTAAGTATTCTCCTATTCCTTCACTTATATCTACACTACCGGAACCACTTCCAGTTCCACCAGTACTTATTGAGGAACTTGCATCTGATGGGTCAGTGTATATTGCATCTGGATTTTTGGTTGCTGATGCATATATTTGTGAGTATTCGGATAGTCCTTTTACTCCTAAGGATGCTCCAGTTTTGATAATCCAATCGTGGAAGTTTATGTTACCACAAGTGTGGTGACAACATGCTACTCCGTAACGGTTTGCATTATCCACGTATTTTTGTAGTAAATCTTTTCTAAGATATTCATTTGAGGTTTTCCAATAACCTGCCATATCACTTGTTAATAGCCATCCAGCCATTGATTGGAATGCGTATGATTTATATTGTGCATCTATGGTGAAGTAATCACTATAGGTTACTAGTACTGCGAGTTCTTTGAGTAAACCATCTCCTATGATACCTGCGTTGTTTCCTTCGCTTGTATCTAGGATTGCTTTTCCTGCTTGGTTTTCTTTATATTTTTGTGTTGTTAACATTGTTTTCATTAAGTTTTCGAAGTTCATTGACATTTGGTTCCATCCACCAACTTCTGATGTCATATCATTTAGCCATTGTGGATTTAACAAGGTAGTTCTTGTTTCTCGTTTTACTTCTTCACCTAATGTACTTGTTACTACTTTATTTTTATCACGTATATCAAGTAGTACTGTGTTAACAATGTTTCCATGAACGTTTGCAGCGTTTAATAAACCACCGAACCAATCTACGTAATCATCACTGTCAAAGTATCTCCATGTACTGTCAAGGTTTTGTATTATAAGGTCTACATGTTCTAGTAAGTATGAAAATGCTTGTGGATCATCTTTTACAACGATGTTTCCATCTTCATCTACGTTCCATGAGTGTCCTATTCTTGATTCGTATACACTAGCTAGTTCAGTTGATATTTCTGATGATTCATTTAATTTGGTACCTGCATTGTTAAGTAAATCTGCTACTCCTGTACCTTCGAGTACTGCTCCAGGTAATCCGAATAATCTTTCTAATGAACCAGTTTCATTATAATGTTTTTTAAGATAGTTTTGAGTGAATGATTCGTTTAATTGACTAACTTCGTAGACTGCATTGGTTAATAATGATAGTAAATCAGGATTGTTACATACTATTGTTGCGAATACGTCAATCCTTGGTCTGTTATATACTGTTCCATCAATGGTTAAAGTTAAGTCTTCTAATGGCATTACTTCAATTCCTGTTACTTTACCTGTTTTATCCCATACTGGTTTTACACCAAGTAAGTACATGAATTGTGCTAAACTAATACCTTCGGTACGGAGAATTTCTGTACCCCATATTACTTCTGCTACCATTTCTGGGTAGGCTTCTTCACCGAGATCTACCATGTATTTTATTAATGTTTCATCTACGGAGTTAACTGCGGATTGCCAAGCACTTTTACTAGGTATTTTGGTTGTGTCACTAACATACATTGCTCTACCTGTTGGTATTACATCAGAGTATAATGGGTCAGCAGCTAATCCTGGTTCTACGTATCCACCATTTAATGCTGTGAAAATGTATTCCCATTCTTTGTTCTCTAAGATTTTAGTGATTGTATCTTTAATTTCTTCTAAATCTTGGTACATTGCTGATGAGGTGTTGAATACTCCGTAACTGTTAGCTACTTCTGCTACACTTTTTCCTTCAACCAAGTTTGTTACCATTGATGTTAAAACTCCAGTAATTAACTCTTTTTGTGTGTTAAAATCTCTGTCTTTTATTTTATCATAGTAACTTTCCTGTATATCAGGATATAGTAGATGCATGATATCGTTAAGTACGTCTGTTCTTGAGGATACTATGGCTGTTACTCCTGTTACCATTTCGGTATCATTCCATATTTTTCCAAGAGTATGCATACCTGAGTTTATCTTATCTGCAGATAATGCTTCGATATCATCATGTATTAAAGATAACCATCCTTCAAATGCTTCTGTACTGTTTAAATATGCAGTTAAATTAGTTAACCAATTTTCAAATTCTTCTTCTTTTGGATTATCATATCCTAATATTGTTGCTTTTTGTATTAAATCCTCTTTAGTCTTATTTATTTCTGTTTCATTTTCATTTTTAACAGCGTTTAAATAATCCTCGAGATATCCATTTACGGTAACATAGTCTGGCTGATCATAACCTAAACTTTCTGTGAGGTTTAGTATTAATTCTCTGTAGTATACTATGTTATCTTCTACACCAGTATTTTTGTTAGCATCATATCTTGAAATTGCGTCATTTAATTCAACGTAATCTCCATATAATGATGTTGTTGATGTTACTGGTGTCATATGAGTAAGAACTTGAGCAAAACTTCTTTCTTTAGCAACCATACCTTCCCCAGGGTTAGATACAATATATGGATATATGATTGGAGTATCTATTAATTGGAATGGCCAGTCTGTTGATTGTAAACCTAAGTTTCTTCCAGGTAACCATTCTAATGTTCCGTGTGTACCCAAATGTATTATTGCGTTTGTTTTAAAAATCTCGCTCAAATATTTATAATATGCTATATATTGTTGAGGAGGTGGTAATATCATGTTGTGGAAATCCATCTGAGTTTCCCATCCCCTTACTGGTTGTACACTTATAAATATGTTTCCGAAACGTGCTCCAGGAATGAGGAAGTATCCTTCTTCCTTGTATGTTGTTTCGTTTAATAGTCCCAGTCCGAATGTTTTGTTAAATACTTTTTGTAAGTTTGAAGGTAAATTTAAGAACCAGTTATAGAATCTGGTCTTGTTTAAGAGCATGACAGAATCATTTTGTGAGATAACTACATCACTTCCACTGATGTTCCAGTAGTGTTTAAATTGATCCTGGTCACTTTCTGATAAATTACCTAACCATTTATTTAATTTATCAATATTTACTTCAACTTTTTCTCGGTATATCATTGAACCGTTACCTAAGCGAGGACCCCAGGAATTGGTTAATTGTTCCTGCATTTCTGTTGGAAGGGCGTTAAACCATTTGAAATAAGTTTCTTCATCAACTAGTTGTCCATTACTGGTTAGTTCATCGTAATGATCATGTACGTATAGGTCAAGTAATCCTTCAGCCCAAATACCTTTGTTACCAAAATCTGTGACTATGGCATTTAATTCTTCGGTTGTTGGAATTTGACTTTTGTTCATACCTATATTGTAGCCTTCATCATACATTTTTTCTAACATGTCGTGTAAACTTTGGAAAACATCAAGGTATGATGCTCCAATGTTAGCTTTTCCAGGTGGATAACCGTATAGTATGATTGAAACTTTTTTATCCGAATTATTTAATTCCCTTAATTTTGCCCATGCGTTGGTTAATTGAACATGTTTTGCAATTCCTTCAGGAATAACTACGGTTTGCTTTTCGTCATTTATATATGAAACAGGTAATGCTCCAAATACCCCTTCAAATTGAGGCATTGTTACTGCAGCTGTCCATTCCATTTGTGGACCGTATACACTTTCATAACTTGATTTACTTATATCTTTTAATGCGTTGATTAAGGATACATTTAAATTTTTATATGCATTTATGGTGTAGTTTCCACCTCTTTGTGCATAACCTGTTGTCCACCAGTACATATAACTTACTGCTGAAACTCCCCTAGTTAGTACTGTTTTGTTTCCAGCAATTTCTAGGAGTGCTGTCATGTCTGGATCTTCAGATGTTGTTTTGTAAATACTGAATACTGCTCTACCTTGTTTCTCATATTCTTTTATTAATGCATCAACAACTGCTCCACCTTCATAATAAGTAGATATAACTATGAAAGAACCGTTAATCTTCTTATTTTTAGTGTACCAATCTTCAAAATCCCTTAATATTTTTTGAGGATTATTATTTTCTATGTTCCATTTGGAATAATCTTCAATCATCCAGTTTAAACTTCCAGCACCATCAGCATTGTATCCTGGATTTGATAAAATCCAAGAGTTCACTAATTCTGGATCAGGTGTTTTTACATTACCTGTATATCCCGGATAGTATATTCCCCATGAATTTGAAAGTAATAATGGTCCATTACCATTTAATGTTGGGTTTTCATCAGTTTCTTTGAGTAGATATTGTATATACTTGTACAAGTTTCTCATATTTGTTTTTATGGTAGTTGAATTACTTTCTGAAAAAGCTTGCCAGTATGATCCTACATACGTATTTTCAATAGAATGAGGGTTTCCACCCAGCCATCCCCATTGAGCTAATGTTCCTTGCAATATTGAATTATCAAAAAGACCAAAACAATATGCAATTTTATTATTACGTGATGCAGGAGAAGATGCAATTAATTCTGTGTCTACTCCGAAACCATTTCCTAATGAAAACATGTCCACTAGAATGAAGTTAGAGTATCCTAACATCCATTGTCCTGACTTATCATAGGAACTGTTTAATTCGTAACTTTCAAAGAATAAAAATCTGTCACTGAGACGTTTTAAATCTGCTATTTTTTCAGATTGTCCAGTTCCACTATTATCTCCTGAAAAAGCTACGATAGCAAGATCCGGAATAAAAATGTAATTGACTTCTAAGGATTCTTCATTTAATTTTGCTTGCTCTAATCCAACTGCATAAGTACCGTATTCAAATTCTAGTGTATAGTTACCTCTTGATAAATTTAAGAATTGATAACTACCATCATTATTTGAACTAGTGTTTGCAATAAGAGTACCTGTTTCATTATCATATAACCTTATCTTTGCT
This sequence comes from uncultured Methanosphaera sp., assembly GCA_946537725.1. Classification (GTDB taxonomy): domain Archaea; phylum Methanobacteriota; class Methanobacteria; order Methanobacteriales; family Methanobacteriaceae; genus Methanosphaera. The sequence continues at coordinate 803 of CAMNFZ010000012.1, read as the reverse complement.
CCACCAACTACAAAACCTTCAACTTCACTGTAGGCATAGACATCATTTTCCTTATCGTATGCTACTGTAATGTTTCCCGTAATATTAAGATTTTTCAAAGTTGAAATTGTTTCTGCCTTAATATTCTGTATATTGTTTGAATTTTCTTGTTTTACTAAAGTTTTATTCATATTTGTTGCTTGCACATCCTGTATTGTGCCATTTGCTGAATTCTGAATAGCATTATTTATGTTATTTGTTGTATCTGAAATTACGCTTGATTTAGTTACTGTTTTTATTATTGAATTATCGTTTAAATCACTTGAATGTGTAATAGTGTTATTGGTTGTTACTTCGTTAGCACTGACAGTTGTACAAATTATTAAAATAAAGAGTATCATACATAATGAGATAAATCTTTTATTCATTATATAAACTCCATATTCAATGTTTATTGTAATTTATGTGTTATTAATTCAATATTTTATGAACAAAAACACTACTTAATATTTAGTTTTTTAAATATAATATAGTTATTGTTATTTTTAATAATTTAAAATAAAATGGAATGATTTATTAAATATAATTAAGTAAAAAATTATAGAAAATGAGTATTAGAAAATTAAAAATAAAAAAAGAAATAACAAAGAATAAACCTTTTGATTTATTCTTTAAAAGACATAATCTGCCAAATTAGTTTGTTACTGTGAATGTTTTAGTACTGTTTGTTGGGTTGTAATTTGCTCCACCGGTATGTGCTATTATTATAGTGTTAGTTCCTACTTTGTTTGCTGTTGTACTGAATGTGAATACTCCTTTTGTAT
>CAMNFZ010000011.1 GCA_946537725.1 uncultured Methanosphaera sp. | reverse complement strand
GGGGGAACTGATAACTAATATAAAATCCATAATCAAATAATATAATAATAAACAAAAAAAATGTCAAAATGATAAAAAGTATTACAAAAACAAATAAAAAGATAATTTTGTCAGATACTCTTGAATTAAAAATAGTTAAAAAAAAAGTGTATAAAGAAAGATAAGACTTCCTTAAAAAAATAAATAAAGTTATACTGGATTTCCTTCTTCGTCATAAACTTCTATACATTCACCAGTACAGTTATCTGCTGCTTCTTTGTATATTTCGATGTCATCTGTTTCTAATTCGTCAACATCATCATCACGGTCTGATCCGACTATTGTAGCCCTATCATCATCATCAAATGTGAATAATGTTTCATCTAAGTCTACACAATTTCCACACATTGTGCAATCTTCTCTTTCTAAAACTACTTCATACATTTTACATATCTCCCTAAACTATATATTAACAATGATAATTTTAATAGGTACTATATATAAATGTTTTGATTTTTAGGTTAACATTTGAAATCATATTACTTTTTTTGTTGAATAAAGTTTTGAAAATTTTAGATTATTAATAATTTCAATGAAATAATTCATATTTTGGATTAAATGATATAATAAAGTGGATATAAATTATTAAAAAAAGTTAAAAAAATAGAATAGTAGGTTAATCATCTGATATACCAGATCTACTTAAAGATTGACTGCTTTTTGGTACTTTTCTATACCTTATTGGATTATATAGTAATCTTCTTGCACCTAATGATTTTAAAAAGGAATTTTCTGTTTTTATTTGAGCATTACCTAGGACTAATTTTCTTAGTAAGTCTCCTAATCCACCACCAGTTAAAACATCCATCACATAGTCACCAAATGTAGGATTTTCTATGTGTAAATAATTGGAAATATAATAATTTAGTGTATCTTTTCTTAAGTATGCAATTATTAATGCTGTGATTAAGAATAAAATTAACATTATTATAAATTCAACTGGATAGAATGCTTGTGGAGCTATAACTTTTGTTAAAGCTGCTGATACTAATGCAAAACATATTCCCAGAGCTACTCCAAAGGAATGATTTCCTATTTCTCCCATCATTATATATCCAGAATAATCTTGTGAGACATAACCTAATGTTATTGCTAATAATAAGACTGGAATATAGTATACAGGAGAATGTAATATTGCAAGAATGGTAAATGATACTATTGACATTATAATAACAGTCATACAAGCAGTTCCTGGTTGCATATCTGCAATGTTAAGAATTTGTACCATCAGTGCCACTAATATTGCAATAGGTCCCATTAGAACATAACCCATAATCATAACGATTAATATACCAATTCCTCTGAAAAATTGGCCTATTTCGATATATGAGTTTAAATTTCTACGTCCAATTATATCATCTATAAAGGCTGTGATTCCTATTACAGCTATAAGATAATTATATGGTGCTGGGAAAAATAGCAGCATTACTAAAAATGGTGCTATACCTACTCCTCTTGGAATTCCTCCACGTATATCTTCAAATAAATTTCCTTTAATTTTTGTAAATATTACCGTAAATAATATTGTTAAAATCAAGGTGAGAATAAATGCACTAATCCACATTAAATAGATTTCCATATATTCACCTAATTTATTTGTAAAATTTAATTAATCCTATTATTAAAATTAATTAAATTAATTATAAATATTTATGAAGTTTAAGATATAAAATTGTTATGATAGGGGATATCTTAAAAATGAAGCAATTGAACCTAATGATTCAAGTTGTTTTCCTCCATCATGTTCACTGCTAATTATTTCTATAGTTCCGCCCATGTTTTCTGTTGTTGACATTATTTTCTGTATTTCTTTTTGTCTGACAAAGTTGTCGAGAACTAGTAGTTTTTCTGTTGCTCCCATGTTTGTTGCATTTGTAACTTGTTTTATTCCATAGGTTACCATGTTTGATGATTTTCCTATTTGTTCTAATAGTTTGTTTACTGATGCTATTTCTGATGCGATTTTTGCATCTTTTGATAATGATTCTATTAGTCCATTTTTCAGTACTTCTTGTATTCCTGCATGTCCTCCAGATCCTGTGCTTTCTAATATTGATTTTTTAGCATATTCTGGGTAGTTTTCCTCAAGATAGTTATAATAGCCATTTTTTGTAAATCCTGGGCCTATGATAATTAATTTGTTTATTTTTTGGTGTTGTTGTATTGTTTTTGTTATGTCTTCGTAGTATTGATTTATTTTATCCTGCCTATCTTTGGCTATGTTACGTTTACCTGAAATATCACCTATTATTGGGCCAATATAGTCTATCCCATATTGTTTTATTATTCCAAGGTCTGTTACATTATCTTCTATTGCAACTATTATTTCTGTTGGTCTTTTTGAAGCTTCTACTGCTCTTTGTAATCGATCTAGTGACCATTTATTCCATTGCTTTTGGATTTTTATGCTGTTGTTTGTTTGTACATTTATTGTATGATGTGATCCTAAAGGTATTAAGTCTTCAGGTCCTGATTCTATTATTCCTGTAAATCTTAGCATTCCAGTATATTTATGGAAACTTATTTTTTCTACTCTTATTCCTAGGAAAAATGTTTTTTTGACTCCTCTGTCGGCTCTAGTTTTTCCACTATCGTTATCTTGTATTCTTCTTGTTGTTAATGTTGATACAAAATCATTTTTTTCAACTATATGTGATAAATGCCATAAATCATCAATGCTTTCTGGAATAATTTCTATTAATCCCTGTTTTTTATCTTGATTTTTTATTTGCATGTTTTTTTCTATGATTTTTATTTTTTATATTCTTATTGATAAAAGGTATTAATTATATTATAGTAAGTAATACTTTTATATTATAATAAACATAATAAGTAATACAAATAACGAGGTGACGTAATAATATTATGAATGAAGAACAAAAGAAAAATTTGATTAAGACCATAGAAGAAAGTGATGAATGGCAAAGAATAGATACAAGCATTGACGGATTATACGTAGTAAAACCTCCAGAATATAATAATAACCAAGCCGTTTTTGTAGAATTAAGACCTACAATTAATGGACAGGCCCCAAAGAGAAGAGGATTATACCTAAAATCAATAGATGATTTTGAAGCTTACAAAAAATTATTAGAAAATCCAAAAACCAGAGAATTAATAACTATAATCTCCGAATATTATGGCATTAGAAAAACACCCAAAATAGAAATATGATAATAATAAAAATATAATATAAAAGGAGGTAAATTATGACTTGTGATAAACAAAAAAACATAACAATTATTGGAGGTACTCGTGGTTTAGGTAACTGGATAGCTAAACTATTAAGTAAAGAAAACTTTAACGTAACAATCACAAGTCGTAATAAAACCTCTGGAGAAAAAATTGCCCAGAAACTTAATGTCAATTATACTGATAACAATATTGAATCAGTTAAAAATGCAGACATAATTATTTTTAGTGTTCCAATAGAATACACAATTAAAACAATAAAAGAAGTTGCTCCTTATGCTCCAAGCGGATCATTATTAATGGATGTTACAAGTGTAAAAACAGAACCATCCGAAACACTGCTTAAATATGCACCAAAAGACGTGGAAATATTGCCTTGCCATCCAATGTTTGGTCCCAGAGTACCTTCATTAGAAGGACAAGTTATAATTTTAACACCACTAGAAAATAGATCAGAAACGTGGTTTCCCTTAGTAAAAAATTTTTTAGAAAAATATAATACACATATTGTTCTTTCAACACCTGAAGAACATGACAAAACTATGGGTGTTGTTCAAGGATTAACACATTTTTCATATATTAGTATAGCATCTACAATTAAAAAGTTAGGTATTAGTGTTAAAAAGTCCAGAGAATTTGCAAGTCCTGTTTACAGTTTAATGTTAGATATGATAAGCCGTATTGTATCACAGAATCCTTATTTATATTATTCTATTCAAAAATCTAATAAGGAAACAAATTTTGCAAGAAAAACCTTAATTAATGAAAGCATATACCTTGCTAACTTAATTGAGAATGATGATGAAGAAAAATTTGTTAAAAATATGAGTGAATCTGCAAAACATTTAGATGAATATGAGGAAGCATTAGGTCGTTCTGATAAAGCTATAAGTACATTAACTCATGAGTTAAATATTTTAAAAGACAATATTGGGAATGAAGTTGGTTTAGAACATCAATATTCTAAAAAAATTCATATAGGTATTGTTGAACATGTAACTTCTGAAAAAGTTTTCTTAAAAAGTAATAATAAGAAATTGAGTTTAAAGATTTCTAATATAAACATTTTATCAAAAGAGGAATTATTTAACTGGAAGAAGAATCATTTTCCATTAAAGTTTTTTGATATTTCTGTTTTATTTCCGAATTCTTGTGATGTGAATTTTTTAATTAAAATGTTTGAAAGTATTGAACCTGTTATTGATGTTGAAATTCTTGATATTTATCAGGGAGAACAAATAAAAGAGGGATATTCTAGTTATACATTCCATTTTTCAACTTTTGAGAAAGAAGATAAGGATTATGTTGAAAGTTATTTGAAGGGTATTGGTGGAATTATTAGATAGTCTTTTATTTTATATTTTTTTATTAAAAACCGTAAAGTATATATATTAAGACAAGTATAATTATAATTACAAAAAGTTATTAAAATCGTTTTTTTATCGAGTATTTTAATAACCTTTATATACTAAAATAAATATAATTATAATTACAAAAAGTAAATAAAAATAATCAAACTAATTAAAATCATTAAAAAAAGAAAAGGAGGAAAAACAATATGGAAAATGAACTAAAATTAAAAGTTGCAGAAGCATTTTCACAATCAGACATAGGAAGATCAGTTGCAAGAATAGATCCAAAATGTATGGAAAAATTAAACCTACATGACGGCGACATAATAGAAATAGAAGGAAACAAACTAACTACAGCAACAGTAGTAGCATCAAAAGCAGATGCAAGTCTAGGAATACTAAGAATTGACAGTTACCTACGAAAAAATGCAGGAACATCCATAGGAGAAGAAGTAACAATAAGAGCAGCACAAATCAAAGAAGCAAAAAAAGTTAAATTAGCACCAGTAGACCAAGAAATAGCAATACAAGGAAATATCAATGGCATATTCCTAAACAGAATAGTAAACAAAGGAGACATCATAATAACCGGTGCAAGAAGACAACAACCAAAAACATCCAATATGATGTTCGACGACTTCATAAACCAAATGATGACCAACATGACCTCAATAGGAGAAATAAAACTAGCAGTAGTAAACACAAAACCATTAGGTCCAGTAAAAATCACAGAAGACACCCAAATAGAAATGGAAACAAAACCAGTAGATCCTGCAAAATTTGAAGGAGTAGAAAATCTAATTGATGTATCCTACGAAGACATAGGTGGACTACAAAACGAAGTTAAAAAAATAAGAGAAATGGTAGAAATACCATTAAAAAGACCAGAACTATTCAAACAATTAGGAATTAGCGCACCAAAAGGAGTACTTTTACACGGCCCACCAGGAACAGGAAAAACATTACTTGCAAAAGCCGTTGCAAATGAAACAAACGCACATTTCATAGTAATAAACGGACCAGAAATCATGAGCAAATATGTTGGAGGATCCGAAGAACAATTACGTGAACTATTCGAAGAAGCAGAAGAAAACAGTCCATCAATAATATTCATAGACGAACTCGATGCAATAGCACCAAAAAGAGCAGAAGTAACAGGAGACGTTGAAAGACGAACCGTAGCACAATTACTTACCTTAATGGACGGTCTAAAAAGCAGAGGAGAAGTAGTTGTAATAGGAGCAACAAACAGACCAGATGCAATCGATGAAGCATTAAGAAGACCTGGAAGATTTGACAGAGAAATAGAAATCGGAGTTCCAGACAAAGATGAAAGAAAAGAAATTCTAGAAGTACATACAAGAAACATGCCTTTAGATAAAGATGTTAACCTAGATGACCTAACCGAAGTAACACACGGATTTGTAGGAGCAGACTTAGAAGCACTATGTAAAGAAGCTGCAATGAGAGTATTAAGAAGAGTACTTCCAGAAGTACAAACAGACAAAGAAGTACCACAAGAAGTACTTGATAAAATGATTCTTAACAAAAATGACTTCAAAGATGCATTAAAAGAAATCCAACCATCAGCATTAAGAGAAGTTTTAGTACAAATCCCTGATGTAAACTGGGAAGATGTCGGAGGATTAGAAGAAGCAAAACAAGAACTCAAAGAAGCAGTAGAATGGCCTCTTAAAAATCCTGAAAAATTCAAAAAATTTGGTATCACCCCACCAAAAGGAATTATTCTAACAGGAATTCCAGGAACAGGAAAAACATTACTAGCAAAAGCAGTTGCAAATGAAAGTGATGCAAACTTCATATCAGTAAAAGGACCTGAATTATTATCCAAATGGGTTGGAGACTCAGAAAAAGGAATAAGAGAAGTATTCAGAAAAGCCAGACAGACAGCACCTACAGTAATATTCTTTGATGAAATAGATGCTATTGCTTCTACCAGAGGAGAAAGTTTAGATAGTGGAGTAACTCAAAGAGTAGTAAATCAATTACTTACAGAAATGGATGGAATGGAAGAATTACATGATATATCAGTTATTGCAGCTACAAACCGTAAAGACATAATTGATCCAGCATTACTAAGACCAGGACGATTTGACAGACACGTTGAAGTAGGTTTACCTGATAAAAAATCCAGAGAAGCCATATTCAAAGTACATACAAAAGATATGCCATTAGCAGAAGATGTGGATATTAAAGAATTAGCTGAAAAAACAGAAGGATTTGTAGGAGCAGATATTGAAGCAGTATGCAGAGAAGCAGTAATGTTAACTTTAAGAGAAGATTTAGACTCTGAAGAAGTTTACATGTCTGAATTTGAAACTGCTATGAAAAAAGTGAAGCCAACAAAAGAAAATGAATTAGTTTCATACAACTAAACAATAAGAACTAACTCCCTAAGAAAATTGAATGTAGAATAAGTTCTATATTCAACTCTTTTTTTTTTATTCAAAATGATTTGCAACATCTTTTAAAAGTTGTGGAATATTTAAATGTTGTGTACAATATTTAAGACAATTACCACATTCTATACATGATGATGCAGGAGCATTAACTGCAGAAGTACTTCCATATAATGCACGATTTGCTTGTAACGGATGAATTTTATCAGAATTGTAGAGGTTAAATAAGTCAGGAATAGGAATGTTTTGTGGACATTCTTTCACGCAGTAATTACAGTAACTACAGTTTATATCAACATCTTTTCTAATTTCTTCTGCTTGTTGCATTAAAAAGTCATAGTCTTCATCAGACATAGTTTTAAAATCTTTGATTGTTTTACAGTTTTCTTTCATTTGTTCAAGAGAACTCATTCCACTAAGGACTGTTATAATGTTTTCTCTTGATGCTGCAAATTTTAATGCTTCAGCGGCTAATTTTTTTCCTTCTTTTTCGAAGTTTTCTTTTATGTTTTTTGATACATTTATTAGCATTCCACCTTTAATTGGTTCCATTACAACTATGTCTACTCCATATTTTAAGCATATTTCATGACATTTTTCTGATTGAACTCTTTGATCTTTCCAGTCAAGATAGTTTAATTGTATTTGTACTACATCTACTATGTCATGATATTTTTCTAGTATTTCTTCCAATAAATCTGCTTTATCATGAAAACTAAATCCTACTTTTATTGCTTTACCTTCTTTTTTTGCTTTACGTAAGTATTCGAAACTATTTGCATGTTCTGCTGCTTCTATAAATGCTTTGTTTATGTTATGAATTAAAAGTACATCAAAGTAGGTTATACCTAATCTTTCTAACATTATGTTTACTAGTTTTTCATTATCTTCTTCTTTTTGTAGTAACCATGTTGGTATTTTATCTGCTATTTTATATGATTCTCGTGGGTATCTGTTTACTAATGTTTCTTTGATTGCATTTTCTGATTTTTCGTTGTGGTATGCATAGGATGTGTCAAAGTAATTGAATCCTTGTTGCATGTAATAGTCTACCATTTTTGTTAATTCATCCATATCTATAGTTGTTGGGTTGTTTGCATCTGTTTGTGGAAGTCTCATTGCTCCGAAACCTAATTGTGTTTTATTATCTGACAAGTTTAATCACCTATTGTATAGTATTAGTTTAGTTTTATACTAATATAAATGTTTCCTTATGAAAGAATTACTTTAGGAAATTATATTATTATTTTTCAAGAACCCGTAAGAAAAAATAAAACCATATTAACAAAATAATTAATAAGACATATAAATAAAATAAATATTATTGATAAATATAATGAGGTTAAATATATGGCTTATGACATTAAAGATATTAATTTAGCACCAGAAGGGGAAAAAAAGATTAAATGGGTACAAAGACACATGCCCGTACTAGAAAGCATAAAAAAAGAATTTGAAGAAACAAAACCATTCGAAGGAATAACAATAGGCTCATGCTTACACTTAGAACCAAAAACAATCAACCTAGGACTAACCCTACAAGCAGGAGGAGCAGAAGTCGTAATGACAGGATGTAACCCATTATCCACACAAGACGACGCAACAGCAGCAGGAGCAAAACTAGGCCTAAATATGTACGGATGGACAGGACAAACCAATGAAGAATACTACGAACACCTAAACAAAGTACTAGACTACGAACCAGACATAGTTATAGACGACGGCGCAGACCTAATATTCTTAATACACAAAGAAAGACCAGAATTACTCGAAAAACTACGTGGAGGATGTGAAGAAACAACAACAGGAATCCACAGACTCAAAGCAATGCACCAAGATAAAGCACTGAAAATCCCAGTAATGGCAGTAAACGACTCATACATGAAATACTTATTCGACAACAGATACGGAACAGGACAATCCACATTCGACTCCATAATGGGAACAACAAACAGTGTAATCGCAGGACAAACAGTAGTAGTATGCGGATACGGATGGTGTGGAAGAGGAATCGCAATGCGAGGAAAAGGATTAGGAGCAAATGTCATAGTCACAGAAGTAGACCCAATACGAGCACTAGAAGCAAGAATGGACGGATACAGAGTAATGACAGTACAAAAAGCACTAGAAGAAGCAGACATAGTAATAACAGCAACAGGAAACAGAGACATCATATCCGGAGACGACTTCGACCACGTTAAAGACGGATGCATGCTATCAAATGCAGGACACTTCAACGTTGAAATCAACGAAAACGACCTACTAGCAAGAACAGAAAAACAAGAAACAATAAAACCAGACATAGACTGCTACACACTCAAAGATGGAAGAAACGTATACTTACTAGCAGGTGGAAGACTAGTAAACCTCGCAGGAGAACACGGACAAGGACACCCAGCAGAAATCATGGACCTAAGCTTCGCAATGCAAGCACTATCAGCAAAAAGAATACTTAACGAAAACATGGAACCAGGAGTATACAAAACAAGAGACGAAGTAGACATAGAAGTAGCAAAACTCAAACTACAAACAATGGGAATAGAAATAGACCAACTATCCGATGAACAAAAACAATACATGAACAGTTGGGACGTAGGAACATAAAAAAAATAGTTTAAAATGACTAGTTTAAAACCATTGGTTTAAACTAGTTTGAGCTGTTTCTTTTTTTAATTTATCAATAGAAGCAAGTGTTCTTTCTTCACTAAAATCATGATCACCACATAAAAAGTCCAATAATTTCTCTTTCTTAGGAGTTCTGAACTTAATATCATAATCTGTTACTACATCAGGATTTAAGAATATGTCACGTATTTCATCAGGATCTACTTCAATAGTTTTATCCAATTTTTCTAATGCAACTTCTAAAGAACCATATTTTTGCATTAATTTAAGACCCTTTTTTGCACCTATACCATAGACACCCTCATTAAAATCTGTTCCAACCAACATTGCAAGGTCAACCATCTGTTTTCTTGTTAGTTGTAAATCATCCAATGTTTTTTGTAATGAGATTATTTCCATATTTTTTGATGATTGTGACAATCTGAAGTTTCTAAGCATTCTTGTTGCTCCAAATTGCAAACAATCATAATCCTGAGATACTACAGCCCATGCATCTTTCTGTGACACCATATATGATGCTTGTGCTTCACCTTCTGTTTTTGCTTGAACATAAGGTAAACCCATTAATTCAAGTAACTTTTTTGAAGATTCAATTATTTCTTTATCCAAGTGTACTGTTCTTGATGCATATTTTCTGGCAGTTTCCAAATCCCCAGATTCCATAGCTTCATGGTATTTTTTTTCAGATTCTTTTTTAACTTCTATTCTTTCCTGAACTGTTTTACTCTTTAATTCTGGTGATTTTCCATCAAAAACATATACTGGTTTTACTTGTTTAGATATTAATGTTGATGTTTGAAAAAAGATTCCACTAAGATGTGAAGTAATATTACCATTGGAATCCTTTAGGGGTGTTCCATCAACCTGTCTCATAGTAGATAAGAATTTATATATTAAATTTGAGGCATCTACTGTCAATACCTTTCCTTTTAAATCATTCATTTCAATGGGTTCTGCTGTTGTTATATCTTTGAATTTTACTCCCATATTATCCCCTTTTTAATTATATAATATTTGTTTTGGCTTATTGTTATCAAAATTGGAATTAATACCATCCTTATAGGCATTTGTATAAAATCGTATCCTTTTTATTTTATTATCATCAAATAAGATTATCCCCATTATGGTCATGATATAATTTTTTATTACTGTTGTGTATAAAGATATTTTATTTTGAGAATATTTTCTACCTAACCAGATTAGATTTCTTTGCATATAATAGTTTATCCACAATTTTTCGTATGGTCTTCTATTTACTTTTAAACCTAAAAATGATTTTTTGAATGTTCCTTGTACACTACCTTCGGCATGTTTTATAATGCTCTTATTTATTAATCTTATTTTTCCTTGAGTTCTTAGTCTTATACAATATTCTAAATCATCTGCATGAATAAAGAATTCTTTTTTAGGATAACCTATTTTAGATACTGCTTCACTTTTTATGAGAAGTCCTACAAATGATGCCATGTCTATATCTGTAATTTCATTTTCAGTATCTTCTTTTGTTATGTGTTCTTGTATTGGCAGTCCATGGGAGAAGTTAAAATATCCTCTATGATGATAAAGTATGTTACCTTCCAAATCCACTTTTAAACTAGCAAGTGCTACTGTGTCTTCAAGATTATAATATGGACTTAGGTTTTCTAGACACTTTTCTGTTGGAAAAGCATCATCATCCATTATCCATATCCAATCATAGTTGTCTTCATGGGCTTTTTTTACTCCTTCATAGAATCCTCCGGCTCCTCCAAGATTTTCTGGCAGATGAATATATTTTATAAGAACATTTTCACGGTATGTTTCACTGACAGATTTTTTGTTGATAGCTGGTAATTCGTGGATGTATCCTTTTTCTAGTAGTAATTCCTCTGTTTTGTCTGTGGAATTATTGTCTACAACATATATTGCTTGTAGTTTTAAACTCTGGTTTAATAGGGAATCCAAACATTTCACTAATAGTTCTTTCCTGTTAAACGTTACAACTACAGCACATACTGAATTATTCATAAGTATTCCTTATTTAATTTTTTGTGCCAGTTCCATGCGGATTCTACAATTTTATCTATTTCCACATATTGTGGGTCCCATTTTAGGACATTTTTTGCTTTTTGGCTGCTTCCGATTAATATTGCTGGATCTCCTGGCCTACGTTCTGTTTCTACAACTTCAAATTCTCGTCCGGTTACTTTTTTAACGGAATCTATAACTTCCCGTACGGAGAATCCTTTCCCATTACCTAGGTTGAATTCGTTACTGTCGTTTCCATCATCCAGGTATTGTAATGCTAAGATATGTGCATCTGCTAAGTCAGTTACGTGAATGTAATCTCTTATGCAGGTTCCATCTTCCGTATCATAGTCTGTTCCGAATATTTTTATGTTTTCACGTTTTCCTATTGCTGCATCGAGAATTAATGGTATTAGATGTGATTCTGGATTATGTGCTTCTCCTATTTCACCGGATTTATCTGCTCCTGATGCGTTAAAGTATCGTAGTATAACAGATTTTAGTCCATATGCTGCATCATAGTCTTTTAATATTTGTTCAACCATTAGTTTTGTTCTTCCATATGGATTTATTGGATTTTGTGGATGATCTTCTACTAGTGGAATTTTTTGTGGAACTCCGTATGTTGCACATGTTGATGAGAATATGAATTTTTTCACATTATGTTTTAACATTACTTTCAGCAGGTTCATTGTGTTTACTACATTGTTTGTATAATATTTTTCTGGATTTTCTACTGATTCTCCTACTTCTATAAAAGATGAGAAATGCATTACTGCTGTTATATCATATGTTTCAAATACTTTGTCTAATTCATCAATATCTTTTAGGTCACATTGTACAAATGTTCCCCATTTAACTGCTTCCTTATGACCATAACTTAAGTTATCTATAACTATTGTTTCATAACCTGATTCGGTTAATGCTTTGTTTGTATGAGAACCTATGTAACCTGCTCCACCAACAATCAATATCATATTTTATATCCCCCTTAAAAGTTAAATTTCTTGAAAATATTATGTTATTATATGTTTTTTTTTAGTAAATAATTTTATTAACAAAAAAAATAGATTATTTTGAAATGTAGTTAGATTGTATAATATTCTCCATCAACCTTTTCTACACGTTTTAGTAGTTGTTTATTTTCTAATGCTACAATAATATTATATGTTCTTTTTGGTGTTAATTCTAATTCACCATACATTAATGCTCCTTCCAGAATGTATCTTGGTGCGTAGTTATCATACTTATTAATTACATCTGTAATTATTGTATAAGCATCTTCTTCTGTTTGATTTAACATTAATTCTTTTAGTTGAGATTTGTTTTCTACAATTTGAACATCCATGTCCAAATCAGTATAGGTTACATCTTTTGTAGAAGAATTAAATTTTATTATTCCCTTGTCTTGAAGAGCGGATAATAAATCAACCATTTTAGTTTCAGAAAAATCAAGTACTTCCCGTATAATATCGTAAGACACATTTTCAGGATATTTGTCAAGATTATTCTTTATGAACATAATAATTTTATTTTCGTCATTAGTAATTATTTGCAATTAGCACACCTACTACTTATTGTATAATATTATGTTAACATGATAGAAATAATTTTTTAAATTTTCTAAGGTAATGAAAATATTTGGAAAAATATTCTTATTAAATTGGTTTTAGAGCCATGGAATATTATATTATATTAAATTTTATTGAAAAATAATAGTTATATAGTATTATAATAAAATCTATTATTAACTAACTATTTCTAAAAAATAAGAGGTTTACTAAAATCATGTTAGATGCATTATATTTGAAAACTATTGAGAAAAGAAATGAAATAAATGAATTTTTCGAAAATATTGCTGAACAAATAGAGATTGCAAACGTTAAAAAGGAATATGTTCCAAAAAAATTTGATAAAAACATACAGGATAAGAACTTTTCTGCTATAGATGGAAGTTTTAATAAAACAAAGTATATGGCAGGATATATTTATGCAATAACTAGCCAAACTATTGTATCAAAAAGTGGCCAAAATGTGTTTAAGGAATCTACTTCTGCAGATATAAACACTGTTTCCACAATATACAATAATAGAATAGATAGACTTCTTTCATTACAGATGAACATCTTTGAACTAAAAAGTACCATTGACACGCTCAGAAAACATGACGACATTCATTATATGCTAATGGATGGTTCACTACGTGGAAGTTTAATGAGTTTCAGACCATTACAATATTACGATATTCCCAAAAAATTAACCATGATCTTTCCAGAATATTACAGACAATTAGAGGAGTCTATAGGCAATAATGATTTATCTATTGAAATTACTACCGAAAGAATAAAGGGAGAATTATCCCAAGAATGTCAAAAACTTATAAAAATGGAGAACATGGATTATTCTTACAAAGATAATGAAATGAACATCTTAATGTACTTAGAAAGTATTGAACAATTATTATGCATTTATTACTTGTTAAAAGAGTTTAAAGATAAAATAATTTGCATATCAAAGACAAGCAGTACAAAAAGCTTGTTTAATGAATTCATACCTGATTCAGCAGTAATAGAATACACATGTGATGAATCAGGATATACACGCCCACGATTACAAGAATCCAATAATATAATACGAGAAATAAATGGTAACAAAGTAACAATAGATTATCCAGTTAGAAATAGACAACTAAGTGACAACGTGTTCACAACATCCTTTGTAAAATTAGAAGATAAATCAAACGTACTGAAAATAGAATTACCAAGAAAAATTGAAGAGAAAACTTTTGAAGAAATACTCGCAGACCTTGAAAGTGTGAGTGTAGAAGGATATCCACACATACTAAAAAAAGCTCATGATGAAGTAAAAATAGAAAGTAAATTCATGGACAGAATACAAAGAAACCTTGGAATTTATGATAAAACTGGCAGAGACATGTTAAACTAAGAGAGGGAAATATATGACAGAAATTATAGGACGATGTTACGGTGAAACATCACCAACAAAAATATCATTCATATCAAAGAAAACACCAGCAGTAAATGAATATGTATACCTAGAATATGCTGGAAAAACTGTGATGGGAATAATAGACAATCTACTTCGTGGAAGTTTCACATTAAGTGATGACCTTCTTAATGAAGACACAATTGGAAAAATTGTTCAAATAGAAGGTGACAATGACCAATACATTAGGGGAGAAGTATCAATACTAGGAGACATTGAAAAACTTGAAATACCAAGAACACCAGCACCCATAGGAACAACTATTAAAAGAGCAACACTAGAACAATTAAAAAAACTATTCAGTAATGAAAAAGGAATAACAATAGGTCATGTTCTTTCACAACCAGAAGTTGAAGTTAAACTTGACGTTAATAAGATGGTTTCAAGACACCTTGGAATTCTTGCTATGACCGGTGCAGGTAAATCAAATGCTACTAGTGTAATAATTGACGAATTATTAGGTCTTGGCGGAACAATACTTGTACTAGACATGCACTCAGAGTACGGAAAAACTGAATTTACCAATGGTAAAAAGAAAAGCATACCACCTAAAATTAATCCAAGAGACCTTAACATATTTGAATTCAAAAAATTATGTAATGTTTCTGATGGAGCAACAAATCAAGAAAAATATTTGAGAGATGCATATGACTATGCAAAGGAAATAAGTCTAAACGGTTCTGAGGAAAAAAGACTATTCATCAATGACATGATTACCTTTGCTGAAACAAAAGCAGAAGAACTTGAGAATGCTGAAAGAAAAAATAACAGCCATATTGATGCAGTTAATCAAGTTGCATTTAAGTTAGAAGACATGAAAAGAAAATATAGAAGTATTCTTGACTCAACAGATGTTTCAGATATAGTATCTACAATAGAAGTCGGCAAAGTAAACATCATAGGTTTAAGTTCATTGGATGAAAAAGCATCAGATATACTGGTAAAACACGTGTTAACAGAGATTTTAAATAGAAGAAAAAACTTTATGACCACAGGTAAAGGAAAAACATTATCTTTCCCTGTATTTAGTATTATAGAGGAAGCACATATTCTTGCATCACAAAAAAGAAATACTCGTTCAAAGTCAATTATTGGACGAATTGCAAGAGAAGGTCGTAAATTTGGTGTAGGATTATGTTTAGTTAGTCAAAGCCCTAAATCTTTAGATAGTGAATCACTCTCCCAATTAAATAACCTGATTATATTAAGATTAGTTGAGCCTAGTGACCAGGCCCATGTACAGAAGAGTAGTGAAAGTCTTAGTGAAGAATTACTTAAAAAACTTCCATCATTAAATGTGGGAGAAGCAGTTATACTGGGACAAATGACCAAAATACCAACAATGGTTAAAATAAACGAATTTAAAGGACGTAGCATTGGAAATGACTTGGACATTGTAAGTCTATGGAAAAGTGCTAAGAATGAGGAAGAATCAAGACTTCAAAAAAGTGAAGAATATTTAGATGAAATGGGATTATAAAAATGACAGTAAAAATTGCACACTTAGCCGATACACACCTTGGTTACAGACAATATGGTCTACAAGAACGTGAAGAAGATTTCTATGATTCATTTAAAAACGTGATAGATAACATTATAGAACAGGAAGTAGACTATGTTATACACTGTGGAGACTTGTTTGAACAACCAAAACCTCCAATTAAAGCATTACTTGTAGCACAGGAATGTTTCACTAAGTTAATGAATAATAATATAGAAGTTTATGTGATAGCAGGTAATCATGATATTTTACAACGAAGAAAATCATCATTACCCCAAGAATTATATAAGAATGATAAGTTTCACATAATTACCACGAAGGATAATCATCATGTGTTAAAGGAAGACATTTATTTAACAGGTCTTCCTTATCTTCAAAAGATTCATGAGAAAATAATTCAAAATAAATTAAATGAATTAGTTGTTGAAACAAAAGAACATAAACATAGTATTTTAATGTTACATGGTGGTGTGAAGAAATTATTCACCTTTGAATGTGAATTTGAAAATGATACCATTCCCGAAGGTTTTGATTACTATGCATTAGGACATATTCATGAAAGAAAAATGGATAATTTTAAAAATGGATTAATGTGTTATCCCGGTTCTACAGACATCAACAATAAGGCTGAATTAAAAGAGTATGAGAATAATGGTAAAGGATATACCTTATTAACAATTGATGATGAAATTCATGCAGAATATGTTAATCTTAACCTAGAAAGAAGATTTATTGTAAAAGATATTAAATATTATGAGTTAGATGAAAAAATAGATGCAATTGCCAATTACATACATGAAAAGATCTTATCTGAAACAAATAAGAAACCTATTGTAATATTAAATATTAAAGAAGGTAAATTTGATAGATCAGAAGTTTCAGAAAAAATTTATAAAAAACTAGGTAGTATATCATTAACCGTTCGTTTAAGTTATGAACCTACAACTGATAGAACTGATGGACCAGAAATTACTGAAGAATTATTAAATCCAATTAAGGCATTGAAAGACAAAATTGGAAAGGAATTAAATGGTGATTTAGAAGATTTAGGTGTTGAATTATACAGGAACTTGTCCAAAAAGCAGTTAGAAGAAGCAGAGGAATATTCAGACGCATACTTTAATAAATTTTACAAGACGGGAGAAGACAATGATAATCAATAGTTTAACCTTAGAAAACTTTAAATCACATAGTAAAACCAAACTTGAATTTAATGAGAATATTTCATTAATATTAGGTTCTAACGGAGCAGGAAAATCAAGTATACTTGAAGCAATAAGTTATTCCCTATTCAAAGATTTTACTGGTAAAATAGATAAACTGATAAGAAAATCTGCTGATGATGATATAGTTAACAAGATGTTAGTAACTATAGAATTTATCCATAACGGAACAACTTATCAACTAAAAAGAGGAAAAAATAAGAGTAAAAATATTGCTGAACTAAGATTCAAAGAAAATGATAAATTTGTTATTAAAAGTCAAGGGGACAGAAATGTAACTCATGATATTGAAAGTATTCTTGGCATGGATTCTAAATCATTCCTTAATGCTGTTTATATCAGACAGGGAGATATTACGGATTTAATAGAAAAAACAGCTTCAGAAAGAAAAGAATTAATTGCTAAACTTTTAAACATTGATTCATTTGAAACAGCATGGGAAGAAATTAAAAAACTAATTGAGATATATGAGGAGAAATTAAAGTCTAATAAACTACAATTAGAAAAGAAAGATGAAATAGAAGAAGTTATTAAGCAAATTGAAGAAAAAATAGCTGAGAATACTAAGGAACTTGATGAGAACATTCCATTAAAAGAGGAATTAAAAACAAATGTGGCAAAATTAGAAAATGAAGTCAATGAATTACTAGTTAATAAAACCAAATATGAATCATTTAATGAAAACTTATCCTTGCATAAAAACATTTTAGCCAAACATATCGAAAATAAAGAGTCTAATGAGAATAAACTTAAAAAAATAGAAGCTGATGAAAAAGAAATTGAAAAATTAGAAAAAGAAGTGAAACCATTAGAACATTTAGAAGAATTAAAAGATACCAAAAATGATTATGATAAAAACAATGAAACTCTAAAACAATTGAATAAAAACATTAACGAAGTTAAACAGAACATAGAAATACGTGAAAACAATAAAGAATCTCATGAAAAATTTTTATCATTAACAGAAGAGATAGAACGTTTGAGAAAAAAAAGAAAAGAACTTGATGAAGAATATATTAAGTTTAATTCAATTAAAGGACAAATTCATGAAAAAGAAACTAATCGTGAAAAACTAAGAAAAGAAATACAGAAAGCTTCTGAAGATGCTACTGCATTATTCAAGGAATACTTTGATAGTCCAGAATCCATAGAAAAAAAGGTTAAAGAAGAAAAAGAGAAAACGGAACAATTTATTGAAGATTTAACCAAGAAAATCAATGAAAATAATAATACTATTGGTATTAAAGAAAATGATTTGAAAAATACCAGAAAGTCATTAACTGATCTAGAACATACTGAGGATATTTGTCCTATTTGTCAATCTGAAATTAGTCATGAAAAACATGAAGAATTATCTGCCAAATATAAGGATAATATTGTAAATTATGAGTTAGAAATAGAGAATTTAAATGATTCAAATAAGAATCAGGAAAATGTTTTATCTGAGAAAAAGGAGTATCTTAATAAAATTAATTACATCAGCATTGATGTTTTAAAAGAAAAAAATAAGGAATTTATTACTTTAAATAGTGAGATTAAATCATTAAAAAGTAAAATTCCCCCAGAATTTATTGATGATACAATATTAAAAGAGATGGATAAGGAAATTGCTGAAAAAGAAGAATTATCTAAGAATTTAAAAGAGAAATCTGATGCATATATTTTTGCTGTTAAACGTTTAAGTGAAATAGACGATATTGATACTTTAACTACTGAAATAAATGAATTAAATAAAGTTAATCAGAATTTAAAAACTAAGTGTAAAGAGATAATGATTCGTTATGCTGTTAAAGATAATTTAGGTCTTCAAATTCAACATTTGAAAACACAGAATGAAAAATTGAATTTACTTAAGGGTAGTGTTTCTAATAAGGAAGACATAGTGAATAATATCAAAAGTTTAGATGAGGAAATTAATAATTGTAATGAAAACATTAAGAATAATGAGATAGAAATCAAAAATCTTAATTATGATAAGGAATTATATGAAAATAAAAATAGTACATATATACAAGAAAAGAAAAAATTAGAAGAAATTAATGATAGTGTTACTAGACTAGATACTGAAATTAAAAAGGATAATGAAAATATTGATTCCAAAAACAAAGAATTAAAAAATCTTGAAAAAATAGCAAAAGAACAAAATAACATTAAAGATTACATTATAGTATTAAATGACCTTAGAGATATCTACAGCAAAGATGGTGTACAAAAAGATTTAAGAGAAAATGTCAGACCATTAATAGAAAAAGAAACATTAGACATATTTAATGAGTTCGACTTTGATTATACAGGAATTTCTTTAGACGCTGATTATAACATGACAATTTATAATAAAAATGAAGAATTAGATATTGATATGATTAGTGGTGGAGAAAAGATTGTTATTGCATTAGCTCTTAGGTTAGGTATTGCTGCAGTATTATCTAAAAACAAGACCGATCTGTTGATTCTTGATGAACCAACCATACATTTGGATGAGGACAGACGTTCCAGATTAATTGATATCATTCGTCAAATAACTTTTGTGCCACAAATGATAGTTGTTACACATGATGATGAAATGGAATCAATATCCAACAATATAATTAAAATTAAAAAACTTAATGGAATATCTTCTATAGACAATAGTTAGATTTATCCATACTTTTTCTTTTTTATTAAAATATTTTGAATTAAAATAATTTGAAAAAATAGAATTTGTATTAAGGGTTATTATAAAAAAGAAATATGATATTTTATCAATTAATATAATTGATAACCCTTGATAATATCATATTAAAACTTAACTTAAAGAAGTAAAGAAACAATTATTACATTATGTTGTATTTTTGTAATAATAAGAATTCTTCAGTTGTTAATTTTTTACCATCTTTGAATTTTTGGAAGATATCTTCAGCTAATTCTTTTTCTTTTACATCATTATCGTTTTTATCATCAGCTTTTCTACTTCTAGGTTTAGATTTAGCTTGATCCATAAATTTGTTTACTTTTCTGATTTCTGAAAGTTTAGCTTTAACTTCTTCGTGTTTTGCAGTTGCTGCATTTCTTGAGTTGATGAAGTCTTGATGTTTGCTGTCAGCTTTTTCTCTGATTCCATCAATTTGATTGAAGTATTCAATCATTTCTTCGTGTACTGCTTGTGCTTTGTCAGATAATTCTACAACTTTTTGATGGTAGTTTTCTGATTTTTCTTTTAATGCTTCTGCAGTTTTTTCTTCTTCTTCATCACTTTGGATTTTTTTGAGTTGTTTGGTTAAGTCAGATACTCTTTTTACAAGTTCGTTTTCTTTTCTGATATCTAATACTTTTGTTTGTATTGTTTTATCGATTTTGTTGATTTCTGCTTGTATGTTAGAGATTTCTTTTTTACCAGAGTTCCATTCAACTTTTTTGAGTTCTTCGTTGCATTCGTTTCTTAGTTCTTTGTTTTCGTGAACTTCTTTGTTGATTTCGTCTCTTTCGTTTCTTTTTTCTAAAGCTACTTTAAGTGTGTCTTTGAGTTCTTGGTTTAACTCGTCACGTTCTTTTCTGTATTCTTTAGTTTCTTCGTTCATTTGGTCTCTAACATTTTTGAGTTCTGTTAGTTCAGCTTCTAAAGTTCTTTTTACTTGTAGTAATTGTTGGAAGTTGAGTTTGGAATAGTCTATTTCTGGTTCTGGTTCTGCTTCTTCTTCAGCTTCTTCTGCATCTGATTCTTCAGTTTCAGCTTCATCTTCTGTTGTTTCTTCTGCTTCAACTTCTTCTTCAGCTTCAACTTCTTCTTCAACTTCAGCATCAGCTTCTTGAACTTCTTCAACTTCTTCTTCAGTAGTTTCTTCAACTGCTGTTTCTTCTTCAGTAGGGATATTTTCGTTTGTTTCTTCTTGTGTTTCTTCTACTACTTCTTTAGTATTAATTTCTTCATCTGCCATGATATCAAGTACCTTCCTTAGGTCTTTTTCATTTATTTCAAAATCGGCGTGTTCTCTTAAAATTGGTTTAGCATTATATGCTATTCCTATTTTAGCATTTTTTATCATTTCAAGGTCGTTAGCCCCGTCTCCAATAGCTACACACTCATCGAGCGTGATTCCTATTTCGTCAACTAGTTGTCTTAGAACATCAACTTTGTTTTGTGTTACTAATGGTCCAGATACTTCCCCAGTAAGTTTTCCATCTTTTACTTCAAGAATATTGCAGAATACATAGTCTGCATTTAATTTTTCTTTGATTTTGTAAGCTATAACATCAAAACTTCCTGTGATAATTGCAAGAGTATATCCTTGTTTTTTTAATTCAGCTGTAGTTTCTTCAGCTCCCGGGTTAAAGGATATGTTTTGCATTGCTTCATCAATTTCGGCCGTTGTGATGCCCTCTAATTTTTTTACTCGTTGTCTTATTGACTCTTCAAAAGGAATTTTTCCTTGCATTGCTTGTAGTGTGATGTCACCTATTTCTTTTTCAATACCTTTTATTTTTGCTATTTCATCTATTGTTTCTGTGTCTATTAAGACATTATCTAGATCAAATACTACCAATTTAATCAAGAGATCACCGATTTTTTTTAATATATCAACAAGAATGTTTTCTTGTATATATTAATGTTTGGGGTTTATTGGGTGGTTATCGGGTAAATAAAATTTTTTATCAATTGATAAATGTGTTTATTCTTCAATCAAGTATAATTCTGTTAAGCGTTCTTTAGTTTTTTGAACACCTAGTAATGCTTGATCTGCTGTTTTAGCACCAGTACACACAACTTTTCCTGAACCAAACAATAGTAATACTACTTTAGGATCAGATAATCTGTATACTAAACCAGGGAATTGTTCTGGTTCATATTCAGTGTTTTCTAAGTCTAAAGCTACAGCTTCTAAGTTTAATACTTTACCCAAGTTAGCTGATGCTACTATGTTTTGAATTTTAATATCATAATCTTCAGGGATTTCTGGATCTAATTCTCTAATCCTATCCACAGTCATATGAATTGCTTTAAGAGAATCTTCAATACATTTTGCTCCAGTACATACTAATTTACCAGATCCAAATATTAAAGCAGCTGTTTTAGGTTCTTTAAGTTTAAATACTAATCCAGGAAATTGTTCTAAGTTGTATTCAACATTTTCTAAGGCTGGTGCAACTTTAGGTAATTCTAATTTTCTATCTTTTGAATCAAATAATGTTGCTGATGCTACAATGTTTTCAACTTTAATTTCTACATCTGCCATTATTTCTCCTCCATACAGTGATAAAAATTCAGCATAATTCTATAGGTTGAATATTATTGTTAGTTAAAACTTTAAAAACTATAATAAAAATTAATTTCTTGAATATATCCATACGGGAGTTTAAGAAATCAGTCAACCACTATTTAATTATGTAAAAAATTATGTAATTTATTATAAAAAATACTAAATAACATATTATGTATTTATATATGTAACTTTTTACTTTATAAATATACCTATTATTAAATAGGATAATTTTTCAAATATTATATATTAAATAAAAAATAGGTATAATATGATTGAAGTTGAAATTAAAGCAAAAATTGAAGATAACATAGCAGCTTATGAAAAAATTAAAGAAATAGGAGGAGTTTACTCCCATAGCGAAAAACAACATGATATTTATTTTAATGGTGAAAATAAAGATTTTAAAGATAGTGATGAAGCATTACGTATTAGAGAAGTTCCCGATGGTGAAGATTTAAAAAGAATTCTAACTTATAAAGGACCTAAATTAGATACAGAAACAAAAACAAGAAAAGAAATTGAAGTAACAGTAGATAACACAGAAAATTTAATAGAAATATTAGTTAACATTGGTTTTAGACCATCAGCAATTGTAAACAAAATGAGAAGAATATTTACATATGAAGATTATACAATTACAGTAGATAAATTAAATAAATTAGGTTATTTTATTGAAATTGAATATGTAACTTCTGAAGAATCAGACATAGATGAGATACAAAAGAACATATTCAGTATTTTTGAAAAGTTAGGAATTAAAGATGGATTTGTTAAAACTTCATACCTCGAATTATTAGAAGAAAATAAAGACAAATAATATTAATTAATAAAATAAATATAATGATATATCTTATTAAATGAAAGAATTTTTTAATTGAAAAATAAATTATAATATCGAAAAGGGATTCATTTACTATTTCTAATTATAGTATGTAAAATACAATGAGGGGGAAACTAAAATTAAGGATAGATTCGTAAGTATATATAATAAAGAAGTAGAATATAATCTACCTGAAAATATTAATATATATGATACAACACTTAGAGATGGAGAACAAACACCAGGAGTTTGTTTTTCTTTAGATGAAAAGTTAGAAATAGCTCATAAACTTGATGAATTAGGATTACCACAAATTGAAGCAGGTTTTCCTATAGTATCAGAAAATGAAAGAAAATCCGTGAAAACCATAGCAAATGAAGGCCTAAATGCAAACATCATATGTTTAACCAGAACAAAACAAGAAGACATAGATGCTGCATTAGATGCTGATGTAGATGGAATAATAACATTTATGGGATTATCTGATTTACATTTAAAAGTTAAAATGGATAAACCACGAGAAGAAATAAATGAAATTTGTATGAATGCAGTAGACTATGGTAAAGACCATGGATTATTTGTTGCATTCTCTGCCGAAGATGCAACAAGAACAGAATTACCTAAATTAATTGAAATCTACAAATTAGCAGAAGAACATAAAGCAGATAGAATACACATAGCAGATACAACCGGTTCTATTAACCCATATGCGATGCAATACCTAGTCAGAAACATTAGAAAAGAAGTAAATGTTGAAATAGCATTACACTGCCATAATGATTTTGGATTTGCAGTAGCAAACTCAATAGCAGGACTATTCGAAGGAGCATCATCAATATCAACAACAGTAAATGGTATTGGAGAAAGAGCAGGAAATGCATCTCTTGAAGAACTAGTGATGGCATTAAAATTACTATACAATAAAGATTTAGGATTTGACACTACAGTAATATCAGAACTATCAAAAATTGTATCAGAATATAGTAAAATACCAGTGCCTGATAGCAAAGCAATAGTAGGTAACAATGTATTTAGACACGAATCAGGAATACATGTAGATGCAATTGTTAAAGATCCATTTTCATATGAACCATTTTTACCAGAAATGATAGGAACTAAAAGACAAATTGTTCTAGGGAAACATTCAGGTAAAGCAGCCATAGAAGAAAAGTTAGATTCATTGAACATCAAAGTAGATGATAATAAATTATTAGAAATTGTAAAACTTGTTAAAGAAGAACGAGAAAATGGTTACGATATCACTAATGAAAAATTTGATGAAATATTAGAAAAAGCAAATATAAACTGAGGGTTTAAATGAATATAAGTGAAAAAATATTAGCTAAAGCATCAAATAAGGACGAAGTAAGTCCAGGAGATACTGTAAATGCTAATATAGATATTGCAATGAGCCACGATGGGACAAGTCCTCCAACAATAAAAGTCTTTGAAAAATTAGCAGACAAAGTATGGGATCCTGAAAAAATAGTATTAGTATTTGACCACAATGTTCCTGCAAATACTATGGGCTCTGCAGAATTTCAGCAAGTAGTACGTGATTTTGCAAAAAAACAGGGAATAAAAAATATATACAAACAGGGAGAAGGTATATGTCACCAAGTCTTACCCCAAGAAGGACACGTGAAACCTTCAGATGTAATTGTTGGTGCTGATTCACATACCTGCACATATGGTGCATTCGGTGCTTTTTCAACCGGCCTTGGTGCAACAGATTTAGCAATGGTTTATGCAACAGGACAAACTTGGTTTAATGTTCCAGAAACATTGAAAATAAACGTGAATGGTTCATTACAGGAAAATGTTTACTCCAAGGATTTAATATTAAACATTATTAAAACATTAGGTTCATATGGTGGAACATACAAAAGTTTAGAATTCCATGGTGAAACAATAGACAATCTCTCAGTAGATGCAAGAATGACCATGACCAATATGGTAATTGAATGCGGAGCAAAAAATGGTATAATGGTACCAAATAAAAGCACAAAAGAATACCTTGCACAACGTGGAATAACCAATTATACTATAACAACACCAGATAAAGATGCAGAATACGAAAAAATTTATGACTTTGATGTAGATGATTTAAGACCACAAGTTGCATGTCCACATAATGTTGATAATGTTGAAGACATAGATAAAGTTGAAGGAACCAGCATTAATCAGGCAGTTCTTGGTTCATGTACTAATGGACGATACGAAGATTTAGTTCAAGCAGCAGATGTTCTTAAAGATCATAAAGTTCATGAAGATGTGCAATTATTAGTTTTCCCTGCTTCACGTAAGATTTACCAGAAAGCTATTGATGAAGGAATAATACAAACTTTCCTAGAATCCAATGCAATAGTTTGTAATCCTGGATGTGGTCCATGTCTTGGAGCCCACATGGGTGTAATGACAGATGATATGACTTGTATTTCAACCACTAACCGGAACTTTTTAGGTAGAATGGGTAGTGCAAAGTCGTATGTTTATTTATCAAATCCTGCAGTTGTTGCTGCTTCAGCAATTACTGGAGAAATCACTGACCCCCAAAACATTTAATTATTTTTTTAAAAAATTTTTAATATTGCAAAAAAGAGAAATAAAGAGGAGTTTATTGGAATTCATTAACTTTTTGTCTTAAAAAGTCTAAAACTTCTTGTTTAACTTCTTCTTCCTGAGTTAATGCCATGTCAATAGAACTTTTAAGCCATTCCATAGTGTTTCCTATGTCATAGATAGTTCCTTCAAATGTTGTTGCATAAACATTATCCTGTTCGTTTATAGCATCAGTCAACTGAATTTCTCCACCTACTCCTGCTTCTATAGAATCAAGTTTATCAAATATGTCCGGAGTTAATATATATCTTCCAGTAATACCAAGATTTGATGGTGCATCTTCAAGTTTTGGTTTTTCAACAAGATTATTTACTTTATAAACATTATCTTCAACAGTTACTCCATCTACAATACCATATCTTTCTATTTTTCTTTCAGGCAATTCTTCTATAGCAATTGTGGATCCACCATATTTTTCATAAACATCAATTAATTGTTTAGTACATGGTGTTTCAGAATAGGTTATTGTATCACCTAATAGTACTGCAAATGGTTCATCACCTATATGTTTTTTGGCACAACTTATTGCATCACCCAGACCATTTTGTTTTTTCTGACGGACATAAAAAATATCTGCCATATTTGATATTGCCTGTACTTCTTTAAGGTAATCAAATTTACCTTTTTTCTCAAGGTTACTTTCTAGTTCAAATGATTTATCAAAATGGTCTTCTATTGGTCTTTTACCTTTTCCTGTGATAATGATGATATCATCAATTCCTGAGTTAACTGCTTCTTCTACCACGTATTGTATTGTTGGTTTGTTAAATACTGGTAACATTTCTTTTGGTTGTGCTTTTGTTGCAGGTAAAAATCTTGTTCCTAATCCTGCTGCTGGTATAACTGCTTTCATTTTTATCCGTTACTCCTATAATTTTACTATTGAATTTTCGCCTATTACAAAGCTTCTTCCTTTTGGGTATGTTTTTTTATCAGAGATTATCTTTGAGTTTAATCCTAAAAGACTTTCTGTTATTCTTTTATCTGATTGTATTGTTGAATTTCCGATTATGATGGATGAATCTATCTCAGATTCTATGAGTTTAGTGTTATCACCTATGGATGTGTATGGTCCTACATATCCTTTTATTTCACAATTTTTTCCTATGATTGCCGGACCTTTAATTACTGAACCTGATTTTATGATTGTATTTTCTCCTATTACAACTCTTCCCTTAATCTTAACATTTTCTTCAATTGTTCCTTTAATGTCTGTTTTGATTGTTTCAAGGATTAACTGGTTTGCATCCAGTACATCTTCAGGTTTACCAGTATCTTTCCACCATCCTTCCACCACAAAGGAATCTACATTAAATCCATCGTCTATAAGTTGTTGTATAGCATCTGTGATTTCTAGTTCATTTCTCCATGATGGCTTGATTTTATCAATCGCATCAAATATATTGTTTTTGAACAGGTATATTCCCACTAGTGCTAAGTTGCTTTTCGGATGTTCTGGTTTTTCTACTAGATTAATAATTTTTCCTTCATCATTTAATTCTGCTACTCCGAATTGTCTTGGATCTTCTACTTCTTGTAATAATAATCTTGATGAGAAGTCTGATT
>CAMNFZ010000010.1 GCA_946537725.1 uncultured Methanosphaera sp. | reverse complement strand
CATCACTATTTAAAACAACAACAGGCCTTCCAATAGGCTATGTATATATGATATCATTAGCAGGTTTCGTAATAAGTATTATTCTAGGAATATATATTGTATTCAAATACCTACGTAACTAATCTTAGTATAAATAGTTCTAATATATTATGATTAGAACTTAATTCTTTTTTTTAAAATATTTAACAAAGTACGTGGCTCTTGTTTTAATAACTGCTCTGGTATTTCAAGTATTAAAATAATTGAAGTAAAGTATATGAATAATCTAAAAAGCAGATGACGATGATTTGTATATTTTTTCTCTAAAAAAAATTAAAGTAGGAAAAAATCCATTTTTCCCTTGAAAATGCTTATTTTAAGATGAATCTCTTAATT
This sequence comes from uncultured Methanosphaera sp., assembly GCA_946537725.1. GTDB lineage: Archaea > Methanobacteriota > Methanobacteria > Methanobacteriales > Methanobacteriaceae > Methanosphaera. The sequence continues at coordinate 27,354 of CAMNFZ010000010.1, read as the reverse complement.
CCAACAATACTTAAAATTATAACTATAATATAACCTATTAAAGAAATTACTGGCATGTCAAATATTCTCGGACCAAAAGAAACTACTGAAGAACCTACTATAAGTGCTGATATTAAAGCTATGATTGAAACTTTGTCAGTAATGTCAACTTCAAATTTAAACTGCAACTCTTCATTTTCAACCTTGTTGATTGTTCTTGTAAGAAGTATGGGTAATGAACGAAGCATATGCTCATATAGAATAATGTTGCTTTTTTTACTTTTAAAGAACTGTTTAGGATTCAATTTTTGTTTAGCAATTTGGGATGCAACTGGTTTTATTGATGCAAATACATCTATTTCAGGGTCAAGATTATGTGCTATAGCTTCAATCAATGACAATCCTCTTGCCATGGTCACAACTTCATTTGGAAGAATAACTCCATATTCCTGCATAAGAGTAAGAAGTGCCTCTAGGACTCCATCGAAACGATTTAGCTGAACACCAAAGTATCTTCCGAACAAATCATTCAAATCTCTTCTTAATGATTTGGTATCAACATCATAATCCAATATATCCATGTACATCAATTGATTTATCAGTCCATCCACATCCTGGTCTACAAATAACAGCATTACTTCGGATAGGTTACGTTTAAAGTCTGGATCAAAGAATCCCATCATACCTAAATCAAGATAACATACTACATTATCTTCTAGAATCAAAATGTTACCGGGATGTGGGTCTCCATGGAAGAATCCATCAATGAATAACTGTTGATTTAACTGATTTTAATCATGTAGCAGTTGATGGCAGTATTAAAAAAGCAGATAACAATCGTTTCAATGTTATACATAAAGATGATATAGAAATATTAATTAAATATTATGAAGGAGACTTTTTATCTGCTGAAGAGTTAAATAAACTTAGAAAACCAGCAAAAAGATTCATTGTAAAAGAAGATATGGGATGCGAAGAAAAAATAGAATTATTATATGAAATGAATACACAAATAACAATGTCTGGACAAGATACAATACCTGTTAATGATATAGAAGCCCGTTGGATGCAAAATAAGGATGGACAGAGTCAAATATCCTACAACATACAATCAGCAGTAGACACCACCACAAAGTTAATATGCACTGTTAACATCACACAAAACCCCACAGACCATGATGAACTACCAGAAATAGTAGAAAAAACCATAGAAAACATAAAACAAGACCCCAAGATGATAAGTGCAGATACAGGATACCACAACACAACATCAATCGAATATTTACATAAAAAAGGAATAACACCAATAATACCTGATAGAAAACAAACACGAAAAGAACAAGGCAAAATAAGCACCAACCCTTACCATAAAGACCATTTCCAATATAATTACAAAGAAGACACATACACCTGCCCAGAAAAACAAACATTATACTTCAAATACCAATATGAACGACCAGCAAAAAAAGAAGGCAAACCCAACAGAATAGAACGAAAATACATGAACTACGAAGCATGTAAAAACTGTCCAGCACGACAAAAATGCACCAAAAGCAACCACAGAACAATATCCGAATTCGTAAACGAAAATACACTAAAATTAAAACAATACATGGACACCAAAGAAGCACAAAACGAATACAAAAAAAGAGGAAGCACAGTAGAAGCACCATTTGGAATATTAAAAATATTCTACAACTACAACAACCTAAGAACACATGGAATACAACAAACAGAAAACATAATGAACTTATGTGCACTATCACACAACATAAAAAGGTTATACAACATAAAACACAACATACTCAACGAAATAACAGAAATAGACAACTTCCTAGAAAAACTATCAACATTATTCGAAACAGAACTCATAGCTACAATAAAATAAAAAAAGTATTAACAAACCATAAAAAAATATAATTATGCAAGTACTCTTATCTTATGGAAAAAATAATATAACTCATATTTTATCATTTGATGAACATTTTGATAAAACAAATAATGTTGTTAGAATCCATGATAAAAATTATAAAAATTTTGAAAAATAAAATGCTTAAATTATAAAGTTACATTTTATTTAAAGATAATGATAACTTCAATTTTTAATAGTAATTAAGTATAAATCTTAATTATCATTTTTAAGATGTTATTTATTAAACAGTTTGTAAAAATAATAATAATATGTTTTATGTAAAATTAGTAGTTTGTTGTATAGGTTAATACCACATCGTTTTTATCTATTTTTTCAATTTTTTTGAGTTCTAAGTTAATGCATTCGCTGATTTTAAAACCTTTTCCATCAACAAATGTTTTTGAATGTGTGCCTCCTAGTATTTTTGAACCGATGCATATAGATACTTCGTCAATTAGTTTGTCTTTAAACATGGAGAAGTTTAATGTAGAACCTCCTTCCAATAATATTGATTTTATTCCCAAATCATATAATTTACTTAAAGCTTCTTTTAAGTTAACGTGACTTTCTCCACATATAATTACATTACATTTTTCACTTAACTTATTAACATTTTCCTTTGAAGCACGTTCAGAAACAACAATTACAGTTTCAGCAGCATCATTCAAAACCAGGGAGTCTAATGGAGTACGAGCTCTACTATCAATAATAATTCTAACAGGATTATCCTCTTTCTTTGCATCAATTTTATGTACAGTTAATTTGGGATTATCTATAATAACAGTATTAATACCAACCATTATTCCATCAAAATCTTTTCTTAACTTATGAACCCTGATTAGATCAGCATCACCTGAAATTTTCATAGCACTACTTTCGGTAGCAATCTTACCATCAACAGTCATAGCTGAATTTAACAAAACATAAGGTTTCAAAAGTCACACCTACTCATAATTAACTTTCAATGCTTTAAGTGTGTTAATAATATTCTCACCATTTCTCACAGCATTAATCAAAACTTCTTTAAACCCTTCTCTGATAAGAGTATCATTTTGTATAATCCATAAAATTAAATCAGGATGTTCAGTTAAAGTAAGTTGACAGAAGGGAATTTCTTTACTATTCTTATCAGTATATACTGCAATATGCTTTTCTCCATCAAGTTCAATAGCTTTGATTGTTATTAAAAGATCATCATTTTTTACACTAAAATAATCACCCACTTGAGCTAAATCTTTAACAGAGTCTTCAATTTCTTCAAGATTTCCCTGAATTTTCTCTTCATATTCCATTCTTTTTTCAACATATAATTTCAGCATTTCATCTTGATTCATAACAATCCCCATTTTTTACAAGTTATAAACATTAATAGCATTCTTTTCAGTTTGTTTTTCAATTTCCTTAAATTCAATATTTTTTGTTCTTTCAATCCGTTCAATAGTTAACCTAATATTTGATGGCTGGTTAGGTTCACCTTTAACTGGAGATAAATAAGGACTGTCAGTTTCAGTTAGCATGTTCTCTAATGGAACAGCTTTAATATTTTTCTTATGTTTTTTTGAAAACAAGGCATTAGTAGCAAAAGATAAATAGTAACCACAGTCAACTGCTTCCAACGCAGTAGTTTTTGTACCACTAAAGCAATGGAATATAACATCAGGTATTCCGGGGTATTCTTTAACAATTTCTAATGCATGTTGTTCTGCTTCACGAACATGCAATACTATTGGCATATCATACTCTGTAGCAACATCTAACAATCTATGAAAAGTTTTATGTTGTCTGTTTAATTCATCTTCACTTCTATTTTCAGAAAAATCTAAACCTATTTCGCCAATAGCCTGAATATTATCTAAATTATTTATAATCTGTTCAATAGTTTTATCAGTAGTTTCCTTATCATCTTTTCCAGCATATACTGGATGATAACCAAATGTACTTTTAATAAACTCATCGTACTTATTTTTTAGTTCTAATGATCGGTTATTTCCTTCAATACTAGCTCCACAATCTACAATATATCTGAATTCTTTTTTACTTTTATTAATAATTACATCCCTTGTTTCATCAAAGTCTACAAAATTTAAATGACAATGTGAATCAATCATCATATCCCTCTCATTTTATTTACCGAATCTTCTCTGTCTTTGTGTGTATGATCTTATTGCTCTTAAAAAGTCAACTTTTCTTAGCTCGGGCCATAAACTATCTGTAAAGTATAATTCAGAATATGATGACTGCCATAGTAAGAATCCACTTAAACGTTCTTCTCCACTTGTACGAATTACAAGATTTGGATCTTCTAATCCTGCAGTATATAAATTATTATTAATCATATTTTCATCTATATCTTCAGGATCAATTTTACCTTTTTTAACTTCATAGGCTATTTTTTTGAATGCGTCTACTATTTCTATTCTTCCATCATATCCCATTGCAATGTTTATTAATCTTTTATCATATTTTTCTGTAGATTTTTCAGCATCTTTTATCGCATCTCTCACTTCTTCTGGGAATAAATCAAGTCTTCCTACAGCTTTGAGACGTACTTCGTTTTTATGTATTTTTTTATTGGTGCTTATACTTAGAAAACTGTCTACAAATAATTGCATTAAATCTTTTACTTCATTTTCGTTTCTTTTGAAATTTTCTGTAGAAAATGCATATACTGTTACAATGTCTATTCCTAAGTCTATACACCATTCCAATACATTTTCTAGGGTGTCTACTCCACGCTTATGGCCTTCTATTGCACTCATATTTCCCTGGATTTTGGAGTATCTTCTGTTTCCATCCATGATAATTGCCACGTGTTTTGGCATTTTATCTTTTTCCAAGTTTTTAGTAATGTACCATTCATATACTGAGTATAATGGTTGTAATAATTTCATTGTTTGTCCTCTTTTTTATATTCTATTATTTGTTTGATTAGTTTTATGGAGTTTACATATCCTTGAACGCTTTGTGAACGTGATGTATCAATAAATAGGTTTGGCTGATTTAATGTTAATGCACCATTACTTTTCATTCCGGCAACTAATACCAAACTTCGGAAGATTAAGTTTCCTGTTATTCCATCGGGTGTTATTATTATGTTTGCTTTATCTTTTATTGCTTCTTCGATTAGTATGTGGTAATGTTTGATATCGTATTCATTTTTTAGTTTTTCAACAATTTTGTCACAATCTGTTATGCTTTTATCTATCTTGGAGCTTCTTCCTTTGTCATCTGCTCTTCCACCAGATATTAATGCAATTTTTGGTGTGTAACCAATTTTTTCTATTGTTTTTGCACATTCTCGTATTATTGAGATTTTTGATTGGTTGCAATCTCCTTCATCTATACCTACTGGTGTTAATAGGAATGGATGGTTGTCTTTTTCTATTACTGATGCTCTGAATAAATGTGGGTTTTCTTTTTTTAAGTCTTTGATAATGTTGGATTTTAATGAACCTCGTATTACTCCATCTATTTCAGGATCTTTCAGATAGTTTAGCAATTCTTCATTTGTTTTTGCTATATGAATTTTAAATGGAAATTGTTCTACTGCTTTTAAAACGTTTTTATTTTCACCTAGTCCGATTGCAATTTTCATTCGATTACCCATTTATTAATACTTTATAATATATTATATTTATTTTAAATAATATTAAAAATTTTCCCATCCAATAATAATAACTTATAACTAATAACTTATAATTCATATAATTAAATCAAAAAAAAAAATAAAATATTATGCTAAAGAAGGAGATTTTAGCCCAGAAATTGCAAAAAAATTCTCAAAAGCTAAAACTTTAAGAGAAAATACTAATTATACCATTTATGATGATTTTGATAAAATAACTGCACAAGAAATGATAGAATTAACAAAAGAATTTTTTAATGAATCAAAAAATTAGCTAATATAAAATAATCTATTTTTAACAAAAAAGTACTCATTTTGCTTTTAGTTTAATATTTGTAATGAAAAAAAAAGAATAAAATGGTTATAAGTTTTCAAAAGCTAATTTCATAGCTTCTAAAGTCTTATCAAGATCATCCTTAGAATGTTGTGAAGAAATAAAACCACATTCATACTGTGAAGGAGCAATGAAAACACCATTCTCAAGTAAAGTCCTGAAATAATTTAAAAATTCATCACTATTTGCTTGCTGAGCAGTAGCATAATCATAAACTTCATTCTCAGTAAAATACACTTGAGTCATAGATTCAACACCATGTAACTGGAAATCAATGTTCAAATCAGTTAAAATATCAGACATACCCCTTCTTAGGTATTCTCCCTTATCATGAAGATCTTTATATAAATTATCATCCAAAATTTTTAAAGCAGCAATACCATTATTAATTGACATAGGATTACCACTAAAAGTACCAGCTTGATAAACAGGACCATTAGGAGCAAATTGTTCCATATACTCTTTTTTACCAGCAATAGCACCTATTGGGAAACCACCACCTAAAATTTTACCAAAAGTAACTAAATCAGGAGTAATTCCAAAATATTCCTGAGCACCACCCTTACTTAATCTAAAACCAGTAATAACTTCATCAAAGATTAAAATAATTTCATTTTCTTCAGTAATTTCTCTTAAAAATTCTAGAAAACCATCACGTGGAGGAATACAACCAACATTCCCCATAATAGGTTCAAGAATAATACAAGCAATTTCATCCGTCTGTTCACTAATAATATTTCTAATAGCTTCTTCATCATTAAACGGAGCAGAAATCGTATTCTTAGTAGCATCCTCTGGAACACCCGGACTATCCGGTTTTCCAGCAGCACCAGAACCAGACTTAATTAAAACAGCATCATGAGCACCATGATAAGCACCTTCAAATTTAATAATTTTATTCCTACCAGTAACTCCCCTAGCTAATCTAATAGCACTCATAGTAGCCTCAGTACCAGAATTAACAAAACGAACCATTTCCGCACAAGGCACTCTTCTAATAACCTCTTTTGCTAGTATGACTTCTTTCTCGGTAGGAACACCATATGCAGTACCAAGCTCTAACTGATTTTTTGCTGATTCAATAAGCTCCTCATTAGCATGACCAAGAATTTGAGGACCATATCCTAAACAATAATCAATATACTCATTACCATCCACATCATATAACTTTGAACCCTTCGCTTTTTCAACAAAAAAAGGATAAGGTTTAAAAGCCCTAATAGGAGAATCTACTCCACCAGGCAAGTAATTAACAGCATCTTCAAATAATTTTTTTGACTTATCTAAATTCAATTTATTATCTCCCTAATTTTTTTTCCTAATATTTAATAATGAATTAATAATTGCAACAGCAATAGGTGTTCCACCTTTAGGTCCTGTTGTAATAACATTCGGAATATTTGTCTGTGATAAAGCTTCTTTGGAATCAGCAGCACCTACAAAACCAACAGGAACACCAGCAACTGCACGAGCATCCATCTGACCTTCTTCAACTAATCTCATAACTTCAAATAATGCTGTTGGAGCATTACCTATTGCAACAACACCCTTAAATCCGTCTTCTGCAGCAACTCTCATAGCAGCAGCAGAACGAGTAATTTCCTCTTTTTTAGCTAATTTAACAGCTCTTTCATCCCTAATATAACACATTACTTTTCCATCATAACGGGTAATGCCTGATTTTACCATATTAATATCAGTAAGAATGTCTTCCTTATTGTCAAAACAGTTTAATGCAGTTTCAACAAATGTGGGTGAAATTTTCACAAGTTTTGCATATTCCGGGTCAGCTGTAGAATGAACTACTCTTTCAACAATATCCCTTTCTTCATAAGTTAAATCCTTTGTATCTTCATCAATTAATGATTTAATAATTTCTCTACTTTTGTTAGCAATATCATAACCTGGTTTAGTTGATGCTCCCATATTATACATTTATTTCACATCCATTTTTTGAATTATTTTATTTCCTCTATTTTTTTCATAATTAACATTGTATATAATATATGATTTATTAATTAATTATCTTTTTCTAATCAAAATTCAAGAATCATTGTATCTTTTTAACTATAATTGATATATGATTGTTTAACTATTTTTTTCATAAAAATCTTATAAACTATTAAACACATATCATTTATATTATTATCTGATATATCTTATTAGGTAATGTTTTTTTAATTTTAAATTGAGAGTATTTTATAGAAAAATATGATTACTTATTTCGGAGTTTTAGTTTTCATGACATAGATTATACTTAAGGAGGAATATGAATTGGAACAACTTTTTGAATTTCATTTTTTGTTTGGATGATTGCTTTAGGGGCAATAGCAATGCTTGTTTGGATGAAATTTTTTATGATGCCTATTTATAAATTTTTAGATAGTGTTGGTTTAATTAAATTGGATACTAAAAGACTGTGATGAAAGATTGGGATGTAATAGGTAATAAAGGTTATGCTGTATTAAATTTGGTTATTATGTTGTTACCAATAATTTTTGCTATTGTTCTGCCAGATTTGTTACTGGAAAGAATATTTTATTCTTATGGAGTAATATTGTTGATTTTATTGGTAATTCTACCTGCAATTGTATTGGAATTGCGTGTTGATGTATTTAATCATAGAAAACAAGTACTTTATGAGGGTGTTGTGATACAAAACATATTTTTTGATGGTGAACATTATCCTTTAGAAATTACATGGGTTTTCAGTTTTTTAAATATGTGGTTTTGCATATTTTTTGCAATAGGTAATTATTTCTTATCACATCATTATTATTTCCTAATTTACATGATAATAACCTTTATTATTGAGTTTTTAATCCTTTTTGTAGATAAAGTGGATGGAGTAATTTCAATAAATTTGAAAAATAGTCTTAGTTATTTTTCTTATATGATAATATTGGTTGTATTGTCTTTTGGAATTGCATTGGTAGTATATCCAATTGCCATTTAAACCATTTTTTTTCTTTTTTTCTTATTTGAAAACAAGTAATGATAATTTCATTATTAAACTTATTGATTGTATATGTTCATATGAATATGTTCTTTTTTTTTTAAAATTATATTATTAAAAAAATACAGAAATTATATTAATCTAAACTTTTTAACATTTTTAAGACTATCTGATACTATGATAATATTAAGACGAAATAAAAAAAATATAGAATTATATCCTATTGGACCTGCTAAGGGTGCCTTAAATACTCAACGCAAACCATTATTTTATAGTTACTTTAAAATACATGAAACAGATGGAAAAATCAGACCTTACCGTTTTATTATTCAACAGGATAATCTTGAAACTCTTAAATCACCAAAGGAAGTTATAAAAATTCTCAGAAAACAAAATGTTTTATTAGCAACTCCTGATGAAGATATAGAATCAATGTTAAATTCGCTTAATATATCATATAAACATACTCATATCTGTAGACACTGTACATTTGAGGGAAATATTACAATATTAAAAAAATCATCATCCTATAAATTATATAATGAATATATATGTAGAAAATGTGCAGAAAAAGAGATAAAAAGAGTAATGGAACTAAGGGGATATGATGAAAAATCATATACTAGCTTTAAAAAATTATTAGATAAAACCAGTAATTTGGAGAAGGTACTGCAAGTATTTGATCCACATTTCAATCCAATTAAGCATGATGATTTAACAGTATATGATAAAATTAAAGTTAAAAAAACCAAATATCCTAAAATAACAGTTAACCAACTTAAAATACCTAAACGTTTCAAAAAGATACTGGCAAAAAAAGTTAAACATTTATTGCCTATACAGATATTGTCATTAAATCAGGGACTTCTAAAAAATCAGAATTTACTTGTTGTTTCTGCAACAGCTTCCGGTAAAACATTAGTTGGGGAATTATCAGGAATACCTAAGGCTATGAATCATCAGAAATTCATATATTTAACACCACTTGTGGCATTAGCAAACCAAAAATACCGTGATTTTAAGAAACAATACAAAGAATTAGGATTGAATGTAGCAATCAAAGTAGGTTCTAACAGGGTTAAAGCAAAAGGAGAATTAACTATTGCTAACAAATCTGTGAAAAATGCTGATATTATAGTTGCAACATATGAAGGATTGGATTTTCTATTACGGTCAGGTAATTATCATCAACTAAAAGGTGTTGGAACAGTAGTTATAGATGAAATACACATGCTCGGTGAGGAAGAAAGAGGACCAAGATTAAATGGTTTGGTTAAACGCTTATTAACATTATTCCCTAAAACTCAGTTAATAGGATTATCTGCAACAGTTAAAAATTCAAAACAAATAGCAAACGATTTTAATATGAAACTGGTAGAATACAAGGAAAGACCAGTACCTCTTGAAAGACATTTAATATTTGCAAAGAATGATTATAATAAAAAGGATTTACTTGGGAATTTAGCAAAAAAAGAATTTAATTCAAAATCATCTAAAGGATTTAGAGGACAAACAATAATATTCACTAATTCACGTAGAAAAACTCATTCAATTGCTCAACAAGTGGAGAAAAAAGGAATTAGCACAGCCGCTTATCATGCAGGACTGTCTTATTCCAAAAAGGTAAAGATAGAAAAGGATTTTGCTAATCAGAAAATATCAACGGTAGTAACTACAGCAGCACTAGCGGCAGGTGTGGATTTTCCTGCTTCACAGGTACTATTTGAAACATTAAGGATGGGTAATAAATGGTTAACCAATAATGATTTTTCTCAAATGTTAGGACGAGCAGGAAGACCAACATATCATGATATGGGTAAGGTATATCTTCTACCAGAAATAGGAAAAGAATTTGAAAATGAATCAGAAGAACAAAAAGCTATTGAATTATTAGATAGTGATGTTGATAATATACTTGTTGAATATGATGAAGATGAAACAATAGAACAGGTACTTGCTGATATTTCTGCTATACGTAATACTAATATAAACGAATTAGAAGAAAAATATGAAAAAATAGATACACCTATTGTATTCGAAGATGTTGTTAACACATTAATTGATAAGAAAATGATAATGCAACATAGGGATAATAAGGAGATTTACCTGCCTACAAAGTATGGAAGAGCTACTTCTGTGTCTTTCTTGGACGTTAATAAGGCAGAGTATATCAGAAAACATTTGAAACAGAATCCTTTATTGATAGTTGAACAAGTTGAACCTTTTGATAGTGCATATATCAGTAACAGATTAGCCAGTAGATTAACATCCGCATTAAAGACTAATGTTAGTTCAAGGTTATTTGCTGATTCAACAAGGGATATTATTACATCAGGGGAAGTTTTATCAAAATTGGATGATCAATTTGCTGATAAGTTAATCTCTTTCCAGATAGATTTCATGACTTGTGAATGTAAAGAAAGACCATTTTGTAAATGTTTAGAGAAGAATGTTTCAAACAAGATTATCAGACAAAGGCTTAATGGTTGGGGACCTAATGCTATCAGCAGGTATTTTATGACAAATTATGATATACATATTTACCCTGGTGACATATTCAGTTGGCTGGATAGTGTGATACGTATGTTAGAAGCCATATCTAGAATAAGTTTAGCATTTAATAATAAAAATAATAGTAATCAGTGTAAAAAATTTATTAAAAAGATAGAACAAGGAAGATGATTTTATAATAATAATTTAATATCTTCAATAATCTTTTTTTCAGCATTATCTAATAATTTTTGTCCAAATTTTTCATCTATATGGAAACCTTCTTTTTCAATTATCGTAGCTTCTTTGTCAATTATTGGTTCATTTTCACGGGCTAATTTAAGACCAACCATTCCTACTTCAGGATTTTTATTAAAATCTCCATGCTCTTCAAGTCTTGTTTCATCTACAAAGCCTAAAATTTTACCCATCGATAATTCACCAGTACATGCATGAGGACCTTCATTTTCTATGATTGAATTATTAAATATGATTTGCAGTCCTGTTTTTTTGGAAATATCTTCAATTTCATTTAATAATAGATTGTTTCCTCCATGTCCATTGACGATTATGACCTTTTTAATATTTAGCATATTTTTTGCATTGTTTAACTGTGGAATTATTTGGGAGTTTACTAATTCATCTTTTTTTAAATGTTGGCCATGTTTAACATAATCGTATTCTGTTGCGGCATAAAATATTCCCAGGAATGTTGCCCCTGTTTTTGTTGCAACATTTAATGTAACATTTGCAGCAATTTTGGAATCAGTATCTATTGGTAATGCAGATCCATGATTTTCTCTATGTGATCCTAGTGCTATTAAACCGATTTCATGGATTTTTTCTGACATTACCTTTCCGGAGGAATATTTAAGTTTTATCTGATTCATGTTATCATCATATGTTTAGTTCCCAAATGGAGTCTCCTACATAGTGTAGGTTTTCTATCGCTTTGCCTTTGTTATTTTCAACCATTTCTTTTCCTGTTATTAGGCTAGTTCCTATAGCTAATGGTTTATGATGTTTTTCTTCTATGATAACTATTGTTTCTCCGGGGGTGATGCTTTCATCTGCATCAACGATTCCTGGGGACATTATGTCTGCTCCTTTTATGACAAAGTTGATTGCTCCCATGTCTACTGTGGCATATTTTTCTGTTATTTCTTCATTTACCATTGCATGTAATGTTGGGATTATTTTATTGTTTACTTGCATTAATAATGGTTCTCCTTCGATTAACAGAATGTCTGGGTAGTCTTCAATTTTTACTAGTTCTACCTGTGCTTTTTTGGGAATTATATTTTCGTAGTTTCCGAGTTCTTTTTTTATTTCTTTAATTTTCTTATTTTTTAGATAGTTTCTTTTTTTGATTTTCAATTTTGTATCCTCTTGTCATTGTTTTATATGGAATATTGGTATATTCTTTCCTATTTCTTAATTTGTTTAATTATATTTATATACTATGGACGGTCTTGGGTAAGTTTATTCTTATGTTGATTTTTATAGTAACTTTTATTAGTTACCTTGAAGTAAAATATATATTAGTTAATGATATTTATTTGTTAATATTAGATACATTTAAATATAATATTAAACAAACAATTATATATTATTGATAAGGTGATTAATAGTGAACGATCAAAAAAATAATAACAATACATCTAGACCATTAGATGCATTAGGAAAAGCTTTAAATTCTCAAGTTCTCATCAAACTTAAAGGTGGAAAAGAATTTAGAGGAGCATTACAAAGTTTCGACATGCACATGAATTTAGTTCTCAACGATGCTGAAGAACTTGAAAATGGAGAATCTACTCGCAGATTAGGAGTAGTTTTAGTTCGTGGAGACAACATTGTATACATATCACCAGGATAATTCTTTAAAGGACAACTTAGTAGTTTAACTATTAATATTAATCGTCCTTATTAAAAGTAATACCTGATTTGTTTATATAAGGTATAATTGGATATATACGATCGTGTATCTGTTTGAATAGAATTATAATTCTATTCTCTAGTTTTTACCTTTTTTAAAGGTTATTTATTATTTATTATTAGATTCATTTGGAGGTTATACAGTGAAAGGAACACCATCATTTGGGAAACGTAATAAAAAGAACCATATTCGATGCAGAAGATGTGGAAGAAATGCATTTAACCCAAACAAAAAATATTGTGCTTCTTGTGGATTCGGTAGATCTAAAAGATTAAGAAGATACAGTTGGCAAAATAAAAAACCAGTTACTGGTAAAAGATTAGTATAGATGTTTATTAGTATTTTCTAATACAATATCTTTCTTTGAACTATTTTTATACATAATTTTTATCTTATTTTTATACAATTTTTTATATTAACATTTAATTTTTCATAATATTATTCTATAAATAGTAAACTTAGTATATTAGGTTAAACATATATAATAGATAGAATATAATAGTATGGAACAATATTAAAAAAAATAATTATCAACTTAAAAAAACTTTAAAACATATTTAAAGGTTAAAAAAATACTATTTTATAAAAAAAAATAAGTAGGTGTCGTATATGCCAAAAGTAAAAATTATCGAAACTGCATTACGAGATGCTCACCAATCATTAATTGCTACTAGGATGAGAACCGAAGATATGGTTCCAATTTTAGAAGATATGGATAAAGCAGGATATTTCTCCTTAGAAGCATGGGGTGGAGCAACTTTTGATTCATGTATACGTTTTTTAAATGAAGACCCATGGGAAAGATTAAAAACATTTAAAGAACATTTAACAAAAACACCAATACAAATGTTATTAAGAGGCCAAAACCTCGTAGGATACAAACACTATGCAGATGACTTTGTTCAAGCTTTTGTAGAAAAATCATACGAAAACGGTGTTGACGTATTCAGAATCTTCGATGCATTAAACGATTCAAGAAACATGGAAATGTCTATAAAAACAGCAAAACAACAAGGAGCTTATGTAATGGGTACCATAAGTTACACAATAAGCCCAGTACATACAATAGAAAAATACGTTGATTTTGCAAAAGAATTAGCAGCATGGGAATGTGATGCCATAACAATCAAAGATATGGCAGGACTCATAACACCACAAGTTGCAACAGATTTAACAACAGCATTAAAAGATGAACTGGATTTACCAGTAAACTTACATAGCCACTGCACAAGTGGAATGACTCTAATGAGTTATCAAGCAGCAGTAAATGCTGGAGTAGACATGCTAGATACTGCAATATCACCATTCTCAGGAGGAACATCACAACCACCAACAGAAAGTGTAGTAGCAGCATTAGAATCAACACCATATGCAACAGGAATTGACTTAAAAGTATTATCCAAAATCAAAGAATACTTCGCAGAATTAAATGAAAAATACAATGCATTATTCGATCCATTAGCATCAACAGTTGATACAGATGTACTAATATACCAAGTACCAGGTGGAATGTTATCAAACCTAGTTTCACAACTAAAACAACAAGATGCATTAGACAAATATGATGATGTACTAGCAGAAATACCAAAAGTACGAAAAGACTTAGGTTACCCACCACTCGTAACACCAACAAGTCAAATAGTTGGAGTACAATCAGTAATGAACGTATTAATGGGTGAACGATACAAAAATATTACCAAAGAAGTACAAGAATATCTAAAAGGATACTATGGAAGAGCACCTGCAGAAATAAACCAGGAACTATACAAAGAAGCAATTGGTGATGAAGAACCAATTACATGCAGACCTGCAGATCTACTTGAACCAGAATTAGAAAATGCACGTAAAAAGTTAGAAGAAGAAAACTTAATTAAAAAAGAAGAAGACGTTCTAACTTATGCAATGTATCCAACAATAGCAGAAAAATTCCTTAAAGGTGAAGCAGTAGCAGAAGAAATACCAGAACCAAAACATGAATACACAGCATCCAACATACCTAACGAATACGATGTAGAAGTAGATGGAGAAGTATTCAGTGTAAGAATATTACCAACAGGTTACATGGAAATGGAACCTGGAGGAGGAAAAGTAGCACCAGTAGTTGAAGGAGCTTTAACCTCCGCAATGCAGGGAATGATTGTAAAACTCAAAGTAAAAGTAGGTGACCAAGTAAACGAAGGAGATACTGTTGCCGTACTTGAAGCTATGAAAATGGAAAATGATGTAAAAGCAGATAAAACTGGTCAAATAACTGATATTTTCATATCAGAAGGAGACACAGTTGAAAAAGGTGACATGTTAATGGTTATAAAAGAATAACCATTAATTCTTTTTTTTTTAAACTATTTTTTATACAAAATTGATGTAATATTATTCAAATATTTGGGTAACACACCATTTATTAATAATAAATCAATATCAAACAATTCTTTTAAAATTTTTTTACTATCCATACCAATTGATGCAAGAGAATATCGTCTAATCTCTGGATGTTTACAAGAGGAATATAATTCCTTACAATTTTCAGCACAATGATTACATGGACCCGTTAAACTTTGAGCTTTACTGTACTCTTTTTCAGATTCAAAAATCTTCGTAGCAATTTTCTTTTTTTCTTTAAAAAAAGAATCATACAAAACATCTCTCAATTCTTCCTCACTATAATCCTTCTCATAATCCTCAGAATTAAAGAACAACTGTGTTACATGAATATCAATAAAATCATAACCCAATACAAAATCTTTAATATTTATATCAACAGGAGAACAAGAATAATTGGTATCATATCTCGGACATTCCTTACAAAAATTTTGAACATAATCAAAATTAAAGAAACGTTCATAAAACTCAGTAGTTGTCAAAGTTTTCTTATATCGTTTAACTTCATACTCTATATCACTCATATTAAACACAACTATTTCAGGTAATCTGTAGGATCTTCTAAGCCGGCCTCAACAAATGCACGTCTACGTCTTTTACATGATTCACAACATCCACAATGCACGTGTTCTCCAGTATAACAAGAATAACTTAATTCAACAGGAGCATTAACTTCAAATCCTTTTTCAACAATTTCTTTCTTATTCATATCAATTAGTGGAGCTTTAATCTCAATATTATCAAAAGAACCATATTTTATTGTTTCATTAAATGCTTCAAGATATTCTTTAGAATTATCGGGGAAAGTAATTGCTTCCTCGTAATCCCAGCCCACAATTATTATCTCTGCTTTAATACTTTCAGCATAAGCTAAAGCAATACTACAAAAAACAGTATTTCTGGCAGGAACCCATACTGATTTTGCTGTATTAATCGCCACATCATAATTATCTAAATCATCATCAGATATTTCTGGAATATCTTCATCATTAGTTAAACTAGAATTACTAATCTTTTTTAGCCATGGTAAATCGATTACTTCATGCTTCATACCTAACTTTTCACAAATTTTCTTTGCATGATAAAGTTCTTCGTCAAAACTTTGCTGACCATAATTAAATGTGATTGCAGTTAAATCATACTTTTCTGCATAAATGGAAGTAGCCACAGTACAATCTAATCCTCCAGATAACACACTAATTCCTTTAGGTTTACTCATTTAATCACTTCTATTTTTTAATTTATAATCTTGTTCAATGTATTCCTTCAAATCTTTAATCGGAATATTGGTTTTAAGTGATATTTTTTTCAAATCATCATATTCGGGACTACACTTAATAACTTTACTTCCTATTTCTCCAATTTTAAACCGAACACGTTCAGTTTCTCCATTAATTTCAACATTATGCACAACATTTTCTCTAATAGCAACACCTCTATGAATATGAGGTAACATTCTAACACCTAAAGTTCCAGTTTCCTCCATAAGAACACGAACTAAATGTTCTGCATCATCATTTCTTGAAATAACCTTAACTATATGAGCCGGACGGTTCTTCTTCATAATTGTAGGTGTTATAGTAACATCCCTGGCTCCTTCATCCAAAAGCTTATCATATAAGTTTCCAAGAATTTCTCCACTAAGTGTGTCAATATTTGTTTCAAGAATAGTTATAGTGTTCTGTTCTACAAGATCATCAGACTGGATTATTCTAAGTGCGTTAAGTATTTTTAAATCTTTTCTTCCAGACCCATATCCTATACTTTTATTATTTAACAGGGGAGCTTTTGTAACATATTCATCAACAATATTTACTAGTATTGAACAGCCGGTGGGGGTGGCTAGTTCAGTGTTTTCTTCTCCTCCAATCGTGGGAACATTTTTAAGAATATTTATTACGGCAGGTGCCGGAACAGGTAATATTCCATGCTGGGTATTTACTGAACCATTTCCTGTTGCAACAGGCAATGAATATATTTTTTCTTTATCAAAGTTCAGTAAATGATAAGCATATGATGCACCAACTATGTCTGCAACAGCATCAGCACAGCCTACCTCATGAAAATGTAATTCCTCCAGACTTTTTCCATGTACCAATGACTCAGCATCTGCTAATGTTTTAAATATTTTCTTGGATAATTCAATACTACGTTTAACAGTTTCATCTGTAGAATATTTATTGGAGGTTATTTCATCTAGTTTGTTTATGATATCGGGGTAATGTCTTGCACTGTTGTCTTTTGTATCTATATGGGCAAATGTTGTCATCACACCCGATTTTGATTTCTTAGAAATGTTTATATTTATATCACCAAATTCCTGCGCATAATCTGTTATAACTTTTTCAATTTTATTTTTATCGGCTCCTAAATCTATAAAAGCTCCAATGAACATGTTTCCTGCTAATCCTGATACTTGTGGATCTATGACTACAACCATTTTTTTTTCAATCCCCTTATATTGTTATATATTCATATGTCTTTGATTGTTATTAAAAATTAAATATCAACAATTTAATTAATAAACAGTCAAATATATTAAATTATTCAAATAATATATTATTAGGTAAAAATAAGGATATATTTGTATTTTAATCAAGTTTAATTAATTTAAATAAAGAATATTTAATTTTTTTTACTTATCTTATTTATAATGCTTAATTGGTAGTTAATTAAGGGATAATTCTTATGAAAATAAAATATGAAGGAATCACTGTTAAAACAGTTAATAATGGGATAATTTTTGAAAGTAAAAATCCTTTTTATGTATTGGCAAATAGGGATGGATTTGATTTTCAATACATAAACAAATTTGATAACCATTATGCTAACAAAGATAATCTTGAGAGAATAGTGGTGGAGGAACATGGTATTAGTGTAGTAAGCACTGTTGAATTTTTTGAAAAAAAATACTTCACAAATATCTCCATATTCTTGGATGTTGAATTAGATAACATTACTATGTTGAATATTTTTAGGGTAGTAACCGAAACTATATCTACAGTTGCCTATACTAAAAATGCCTTAAATACTGATGAATTGTCTAATAAGTTGGGAAATTACTATAATATGGTTTATGTAGTATGTAAATCCAAATCAGAAAAGATTATTTCATTTGATATTTCTTTATATTATGAAGTAAAAGAATTAGTATCTCAAGCATTAGAACAATCTTTTAATCTTATAGAATAAAATAATATAATAAACTAGGTGGGGGTATTTTATTTGGAAAAAGAGAATAAAACAGTAGTTCGTCCAAATATAAATGGTATTTTAGGTATTGTTTCTTTTTCAACCAGAATACCGGTAAACAGGTATGTTTCTATTGAAGAAATGGCAAGTAGTGTGGTTATATGGCCATATGTTGGATTAGCAATTGGAATTTTAGGTGCAATCGTAGCATATGTAAGTCATTTTTTATTAGGATTATCTTTAATGTTAACCTCAGTACTTGTTTATGTGTTCATAATATGGTTCACAGGTTTTAATCATGTGGATGGTGTGATGGACATGGGTGATGGACTAATGGTTCATGGAGATCCTGAAAAAAGGTTAAATGTTATGAGAGATTCTATGGTAGGAACAGGAGGAATAGCAACATTCTTCATCGTAGCAAGCCTGACATTAACAGCACTATCATCAATTCCAGAATCTCATTTAATTCAATCAATATTACTCATGGAATTTGCAGCAAAATTCAGTATGATAACATCTATGGTTATAGGAAAAGATGATACAAAAGGTATAGGTAGATTAATTAAATCCGGAATAAATTCTAAAATTTTATTTATATTATTAATTATAAACTCAATAATAGGATATTTTATTTTAGGCATTTCAGGAGTATGTGCAATAATTGCTGCAGTAGCAACTGGATTATACTTATCACATATGGCTGATAAAACATTTGGTTGTGTAACAGGAGACATTATGGGTGCATCAAATGAAATAGCACGGGTTGTATCATTAATAGTGTTATTAATAACATTTAATTTTATCTAAAAGGAGATTATTATGATTACTGTATTAAGATTAGATCATAGACTTGGAAGAGACACTAGAATAACAACACATGTATGTTTAACTGCCAGAGCATTCGGGGCAGATAAAGTTATACTAAGTGGTGAACGGGATAAACATATTATTGAATCAGTTGAAAGTGTTGTAGAAAACTGGGGAGGAGACTTCCAAGTTGAATATAATGAAAAATATTTGCCTGTCATCAAAGAACATAAAAGAAATGGGTATGAAATAATTCATTTGACAATGTATGGAAAACATGTAGAGGATGTTATACCTACTATAAGGGATAATGGTAAAGATAAACTTATCATTGTTGGTGGTTCTAGAGTTCCTACAGAAGTATATGAACTTGCTGATTGGAATTTAAGTGTGACAAATCAGCCACATTCAGAAGTAGCAGCGTTAGCAATTTGTTTACATTATGTTATGGATGCAAAAGAATTGGATATTACATATGAAGATAGTAAGATGCAGATTATTCCTAATAATGAACACAAGGAAGTAATTAAAAATAAATAACATCCTTCTTTTTTATTAATTTTTTAAATATAACTCTTTTTTTTAAATATTATTAAAAAATGTAATCTTTTATAAGTAAAATTTATTAAAAATAGTGTCTTTTTTTCTCTATAAAATAGAGAAAAGGGGGTGTTTAGTATTTTTATCGTTCTAATTTTCCTTCAATAAACTCATCTACTTTATCATGAGCTATATCGTCAGTGTATTGGATAGGTGGGTGTTTCATTGTGTATGAAGAAATTGAAGTTAAAGCTCCACTTATGCCTCTGTTTAAAGCTAATTTACAGCATCTTATTGCATCAATCACACATCCTGCACTGTTAGGACTATCTTCAACACTTAATCTTAATTCAATGTTCATAGGAACATCACCAAATGTTCTACCTTCCATACGTAGGAAACATAACTTGTTATCTTTCTGCCATGCTACATAATCACTAGGGCCTATGTGTATGTCATCTTCATCTAATCTGTGTGCTAATACTGATTGTACTGCTTCTGTTTTTGATTCTCTTTTTGATGCTAATCTATCCCTATTAAGCATGTTTAAGAAGTCTGTGTTTCCACCAGTATTTAATTGATAAGTTCTGTCAACTCTAACTCCTCTGTCTTTAAATAAGTTTGCTAATGTTCTGTGGGTAATTGTTGCACCAATTTGTGCTTTAATATCGTCACCAACACAAGGTAGTCCAGCTTCTTTAAATTTAGCTTCGTATTCTGGGTCACTAACTATGAAAATAGGAACACAATTAATAAATGCAATTCCTGCTTCTAATGCACAATCTGCATAGAATTTTCCTGCTTTTTCTGAACCAACAGGCAGATAATTAACAAGTATTTCAGCACCACTTTCTTTTAAAACTTCAACAATTTCTTCTTTACTTTTTTCTGCTTCATCAGAAATAACAAATGTTGAATCTTCTTTATAATTGCTCATATGTGGTGCAACACCATCTAATACATTACCCATTGTAACTTTTACACCCATTTCTTTCATATCTGGATAAAATATTGTGGTACAATTTGGTTTTGCGTATATTGCTTCACTGACATCTTTTCCAACTTTCCTTTTGTCAATATCTATTGCTGCTACAACTTCAATATCTGAAGGTTTATAACCATCGATAGACCAATGCATTAATCCATCTACATCTTCTTCGTTTTTATCAGCATAGTAATATAATCCTTGGATTAATGAACTTGCACAATTACCAATTCCAACAATTGCTATTTTAATTTTTTCCATAAGTACACCTTTTTCTCTTATTGTATCTAAAAAAATTTTTAATTATTAATTTAATAATAACAAATTAACATATTTTTTTATTAATATACCTAATTAATTATCTTTAATTTTTTACTAATAAATTTAATGTATTTAATAATTTCATCATAATTCTAAATATTTTGTAATTTTTGCACTCATATCATCTGCTTGATGTAATGCAACGGCCTCAGGAGTCTTTGGATCAACAGAAGAACCCCAGCCTAAATCTACTTTTCCATGATGACTTAATATTAAATGAATTAATGAAATTCTAGTATTGTCTGAAATATTTAAATTGTTCATTTTTTCTTTGATAATGCATCCACCTATGAACAAATGTTCTAACATTATTCCTTCTTGTTTAATTTCTATCATCTCAGTTTCATAATCATAAGTTTCAATCTTTCCTAAGTCATGTAAAATTGCACCAGCTATTAATAAATCCTTGTTAATATTTTCATATATGTTTGCAATTGTTTTACAGATTTCAATCACTTCATTTGTATGAACTAACAAGCCACCCTTATAATTATGGTGATGTTTTTTTGCAGCTGGTGCTTGGATGAATTTATTAAAAATCTCTTTATCTTCAAATACACTTTTTAGAACTAATTTTAGTTCAGGGTCTTCAATATCATTTATGCTCTCTGTTAAATATTTTATGTGTGTGTCCTGGTTTTCTAGTTTTCTGACAAAGTCTTCTTCATTATATTTTTTTGAGATTAAAATTCTGTCAATTAGGATGTTATACTTTTTAGAGTATTGTGGAAATTCCTGAATTTTTCCAACAATGTTATATACTTTATTAAGTTCTATTTTATCATAATGATTATATGCTTTTCTATCAAACATTCTACCAATTATCTGACCTGTTTTGTCTTGTAATACTAATTCTAGGTATGGTTTATTATTTTTTGTACGTTTTATTTGTTTATCTTTAACAAGAAATTGGCTGGTAATTGGTCTTGTTTCATTAAATTCTTTAATAAAATCTTCTTCTTTTTTAGACAATTTTTTCTTCCTTCATTTATTTATGATATTATTATATACTTCTTTTCTAATAATTTTTCATGATATATTTGGTTCTAATCTTTTAATAAATATTGTCATGAAAATGATTATCATTGGAAAAAACACTAAATATAAGATCAATAATAATTCTGGTTTAATTATTGAACCCATAACTGTGGTTGCTGCTATAATTAATATGAATGAAATTACTGGGAATAAAACTGCAATAAACATGTATAATAACATTATGGCATTTAGTTTTTCTGAATATTCCTTGTATTTGATTCTCATGTTGTGGGAGTTTTCATCTGCTAATGTATTTAATGTGTCTGCTAGATTTCCTCCATTGTTTAGTGTTCTGATTATTTGACTTATGATTTTATCCATACTTTTTAGTTTAACTCTTTTTGAAAGTTTGTTAAATGCATCAACATAATTACTTCCGTATTGTATTTCATTAAGTGTTATTCTAAATTCTTCTGATAATGCACCATAATTGCTCTCTTGTATACTTCGCATTGTATCATATAATCCTATTCCTGCTTTTAGTTGTGTTGACATTTGTCTAAGTGCATATGGGAGTTTTTGTGATATTTCCTTTTTTCTTTTTTCTTCTTTGATTTTTGGAAGATTATTCTTTAATATTATGATTAGTAACAGTAATAAGATTATTTCTATGGTTATTTGACTATTGTGGCTAATGATTAATAAGAGTATTATTGTTGGTATGATGAGTGTTTGTTTTTTTATGTTTGTTTTTCGTTCTTTTTTGTTTATTTTTATTATCTCATCTAATGTTTTGTTTTGGATTTTTTTTTCTTCTTCTTTTATTATATCATTTTTACTAAAAATTTTTCTTTTCATTTTTATGGTTTTGGAACCAATTATTATCAATACTTTTTTTATCATATCTTTTTTAATTATATCTTTTGTTAAAAATTACTTGTATGGTAATATTTGTTTATTATTTTTTTAGCTTCATACACGTCAATTTTTTCATTATTGGAATGTTTCAATAAATATTTTTCTCGTTGATCTATTTCGTTCATAAGGGATTTGTATGAAATACCTTTCATTTTACTAATCTGGGTTAAAGCATTAGAAGATATTGCTACGTAATTTATCTTATCCGTATTGAAATCATATTCAAAAATTTTGTTTAATTGAACTCTGTTATTTTCAATTCCCACTACTTCAGCAACCTCAGTAATCCTTCTTAAAGGACCTTTTTCTGGATGATACATTCTATTTTGCATAATTATAAAATCTAAAGAATTAAGCATTATCTGTGGAACATTCATTGGTGGGTTAAGTAATCTATTAATTGTTTCTTGTGTTGAATTTGCATGCAAGGTTCCCATACCAGAATGTCCAGTGTTTAATGCGGTGAATAATGTTACAGCTTCATTTGATCTTACTTCTCCGATTATTATCCTATCAGGTCTTTGTCTTAATGTATTTTTTAAAAGAACATCCATGTTTATTTCACCTTTATTCTCAATATTGGGTGGTCGGGTCTCAGTTCTAATTAAGTGTTCCTGTGGTATTTGTAATTCCAATGTATCTTCTATTGTTATTATACGTTCATTGCTTGGAATAAATGATGAAAGCGTGTTTAATGTTGTTGTTTTTCCGGATCCTGTTCCTCCTGCAATTATTGTGTTGGATGGTCTTACATTTAATCCGTCAATAGCAACCCATAAAAATGCTGATAAATATGTGTTAAAAGTGTTTGATCTTATTAAATCAAATATTGTTAGCTGATTTTTTTTGAATTTTCTTATTGTTAATGTGGGACCGTCTGCTGTGATTGGTGGTATTGTTGCATTAACTCTACTTCCAT
This sequence comes from uncultured Methanosphaera sp., assembly GCA_946537725.1. Taxonomy (GTDB): domain Archaea; phylum Methanobacteriota; class Methanobacteria; order Methanobacteriales; family Methanobacteriaceae; genus Methanosphaera. The sequence continues at coordinate 3,080 of CAMNFZ010000010.1, read as the reverse complement.
CTGGTAATCTTGCATCTAAAATTGGGGTTTGTTTATCAATTTTTCTCTGTATGTAATTGGCAATTTTATTTATGCTTTGTTTAATTTCGTTTTCATTAAGTTTTATGTCTGTAATCATCATACCTTTAGTTCTATGGTATGTGTAAACGGGTTTATTATTTCCTATTATCATTATTTCTTCTAAATTATCATCTTTCAACAGCACATCTATTTTTCCATAACCTCTTAAATCATCGTTTAGTTTATTGATTATTTTATCAGTATTTGATGTTTTTTCATTTATTAACTCATTTATTTCTTGGGGTATTATTTTTAGTTCTTTATTATTTATTTGTTGTTGTATTATGGTTTCTTTAATTTTTTCGTATTCTTCTTGTTCTTCTTTTGAAAGTTGTTCTTTTTTATTTGTGTTGTATTGTGGTAAATTGTTCTCGTATTTCATAATTCTATTATTAAATGTATTACTTTAATACTATAAAAGTATTACTAATTTTGTTATGCATCATTCTAATAAAACCGAGTATCTAGGTAAAAATTAATTAAAGTATAATATTATATATAATTCTATGAAATGCTATTGTGATAAAAACTGTATAAAATCAAAAGAAGAAATACTGGATAAAATCGACACACTATACAAACCATGCCCTAACTGTTCCAAAAAAACACTAAAAAAAGCTATTCCTTTAAAAAGACAAATAAAACTAGAAAAAATAGATGAAAATTATAAAAAATGTGACCAATGTGGAAAACGCCATATCGACATAGTAATGGCTCATGTTCTAAAAATAATGATACAAAATAATCAAATATCCTCTACAGCATCAATACGTAAAGTAGGAACTCCTCTAATCACGCCCGCAACAAATCTAGAACAATTACCCTACCTACCTGAAAAATCATTAGTAATCATAACAACTAACTGCGATAAAACAACAGCTGAAAAAATAAGCAATGAAGTCCCCGAAATTAAAGCAATAATAAAAGGAGATACCAATATCACAGTAGGTAAACTCAACGAAAATAAACAAGTCGAATCATATACTCTATTAAATGGTTGTGATATACGATGTGACATACAAAATACGGATATAGAACCAATAATACTATACAAACAACAATCAAAAATACACATAGAATATCCAAAACCATCATCACCAAAAATAGAAAAATTAAACAAAAAATTAGAAAAATATCAAAATCCAACAGTCATAGATGCAATGTGTGGCCCAGGAACACTAGGCATATACGCATTACAAAAAAATGCTTCACATGTTGTTTTTAACGATATATATAAAGAATCCTTAGATTCATTAAAAACCAACCTAAAAATAAACAATATCCAAAAAAACACATATGAAATATACAACGAAAACATTCTGGAACTGGTAGAAAACATTAACATGCATTTTAACATAGGAATAATAGATGCTTTTCCAAATATTGAAACAGACGAGTATGTACAATCATTAGAAAAAATATGTGATGAAGTAATAATCATATAACTCCCAAATAAGTCATAATTGAAGGAATTATTAACACACCCATCAAATTACTCTTACTTAAATCTAACACATTAGCTAATAAACCTAAGCCGATACTAGTAATGTAACATAAAAACACATACCATAAACATCCATTACTCATAACAGTAAATATCAATAAAATTAACGTAACTAAAAACACAATAAACATATTTAATCTGTTATAATTAATCTTCTGCATATGATCTATCATCCAATCACCAATCTTAATAGACAAAATACATGCTACAGCTACAGTCACTAAACTAACAAATATGAAATAAATAATATGAATAAATTCTATACTCGAAAGTATATTACTAATATATACACTAATTGCACTTCTAGGATTATTAATTAAATATATTGATATCAATGAAAACAAAGTATCTGAAATATTAACACCACTATTTGTAATAATAAATTCTTCAGGACTAATGTTTTTATTCAACGTAATACTCTGAGCAATCAGGGTACCCTGAGCGGGACCTAATCCGGGCAATAAACCCAAAATACAACCTGAAAAACTACCTGCAAATGTCGATTTTTTAAATTTATTATCAACTAGAAATGTTGTATCCTCTTTTTGGGGAGGTATGTGTGTATTATTGTTTATAGAATATAATAAGTTACTAATACTAAACAGTCCTGATAAAATACACAATAAACCTATATTACTTCCAATATTACTATTTAATACAAATAATCCCAAAATTCCCGATACTAAAAATAATAAAATACTTTTTGCACGTTTTTCTTTATTATTAAAATATATTAAGATTATGATCATAGTAATTAACAATAAATAACCAATATAATCTTTTAATAAATGATATATTATTGGTAAAAACATCATTAAAAAAGGCATTAACACTATGAGTAATATTATCGATAAAAAACCTCCAAAACTAACCAAACGAATAGTTTTTTTACCTTCACCTTTAAACAGTAATCTATGTCCTGGTTGTATACTTAAAACAGTATCTTCTTCTGGTATACTCATTATTAATGAGGGGATAAATTCTAACATTGCATGACATAGGGACATACTAACAAAAAATACACATAAAGTTAAAGGTCTTGTAAAAGTCAATATCTTATCAGATACTGAGAATATTAGTAATCCTATGGTGTTAACATGTAAACCTGGCGTCAATCCCGTGATAGTTCCCAAAGTTATTCCTAAAAAAATTGCTAATAAGATTTCAAACATAATGATAATTAATACTATTTTTATTAAAAGTAATACTTAAACCTAACGTAAATCAAAAAAAAACAATATTCCACATAATAAAACAAATACAAATAATGCATAAAATAATAATACTCATAATGAAAAACCATTTACAATAACTTAAAAATATTATGGGGAATTATGTCGTCTAAATTATATTGAAAAAAGGATTAAAGAAATGCATTTTTTAAAAGGAAAAAAAATAACATCACATATCACAACAACAAAAAAATCATTAAAGAGTACTTGACAAAATTATTTTTGATAGAAAAAAAGTATTACTCCCTTTGGGATAATCCTTTTATATCTTATAAAAATAATGA
>CAMNFZ010000009.1 GCA_946537725.1 uncultured Methanosphaera sp. | reverse complement strand
CTTTTGTAACTATATTGTAATATGAAATTCATACCCACAAGTGTTGACACTATCATTTTTATTCATATAATTATAAACAAAATATTAATTTCCAATTTTTATAATCATATTAAAATATTTTGTATAAACATTATATTAATGGTTGATGATTAAGGTATTTTTTGGTTGATGATTATTTTTTGAAAATTGTTTTTAGGTCTTGTTTTCCTGATTTGGATTGTTTTAATTAAAAATAGAATTTGGTGGTTTGGTTGATGATTAAGGTTGATGATTATTTTTTCGTACAAACTTATTTTAGTATATACTCTGTACTTCTACCTTTTCCAATATTTTTAATTAGTTTTTTATCTTTTAATTTTCTAATAATTTTATAGCTTGCCTGAGGAGAAATATTTAACATATTTTGGATATCTTTGTTTTTAATATGCTTTTTTTCTTCAAGAAGGGTTAATACCGAAATTTCATTCGGAGTTAATTCTATTGTGTTATCATATTTTGATGTAATCTGAGCTAAAGTTAAAACTTCTTTTTTCACTTTTTCAATTGAATATAATACTCCTTGACAAAAATATTCTAACCAAAATGTTAAATCTTGGTTTTTATCAGCACTTTTTAATGCATCAACATAAGCTTGTCTATCCTGATTATAATATTCATCTAAAGTGAAGTAATTATCAATATTAAATTCATTAATAGATAAGATTAATGTTGCCATAAGTCTACTTGTACGTCCATTACCATCAATAAATGGATGGATACATACTAACTCATAATGAAGAATTCCTGCAACAATAACAGGATACAATTCAGTTGTACAATTGTTCAACCAATCCAATAATTCATCTACCAAGTAAGGTACTTTATAAGCATCAGGAGGTATATAATTTATTTTTTTAGTATGAACATTGCCAATGATTACACTTGTATCTCTATATTTACCTTCATATTCTTGATCTCTTAGCAAATCTTTGGTTAAATCTTTATGTAATGATAAAATTGTGTTTTTGGTAATGGTTTTATCAGAATATATATCTAAATTATTTAATACATTGAAATAATTCAATACTTCTTTTTCTGCTTTTGTAGTTGCTTTTTGATTGTTCATGATTAATGTTTTTACTTCATCTAATTTTAAAGGATTTCCTTCAATTGATGTTGAATAATGTGAAGATTTAATAAGAGCGTCCTGTTTTAATTGAGTATCATATAATGGTATTATTTTTGCATTGCTAATTACTTCTTTGGCTGAAGCAATTTTTGCTATATAATTTACAATCTTATTTGTATATGTAAATTTAGGTTCAAACATAATATCAACTTTAATCACGTAATTATTGTAATTTATGTAGTTGATGATTAAGGTATTTTTTGGTTGATGATTATTTTTTGAAAATTGTTTTTAGGTCTTGTTTTATGATTTTAAGTGTTTTAATCAAAAATAGAAATTTGCTGTTGGTTGATGATTAAGGTTGATGATTAAAAAAAATATTCTTAGTTATTGATATTATGTTAATTGAATTATTATATATTTTAAGAATAATGATTCAAACATAGAAAATTATTATTCTTTTTTTAATAATAAAAAGAATGATGGTTATGTATTATAATTTAGAGACTAATAATATCTTTAATATTTATCTAAATTGTTAGGTAAATAATATAATATTTTACCTAAATTAATCAATGCTGTCAAGTTTAGATTTTTGATAATTTTTATCGCTTGTTTTTATTATTATAACCTTATTTTGGCACTGTCTAATATTCATGGGGATGATTTTCACTTCTTTTCTTAAAATCTTTGATAGAATAAATTAGTTTTATTTTTTGTTGATTAAATGAGTGTTGTTATTTAATTAAAAGTAGTTATATTCTTATATGTTTGTTTAAATTGGTGATTATTTGTTTTATTTTTTATACTGTGTTATATGTACTGTTTTAGTTAATATCTGATATTTATCAACTTGGTTATTTGTATGGATTTTGTTCTGTTTTTTATTCTTGATTTTAAGTTTGTATAAGTCTATAAATAGTGGTAAGAGTAATATATATTATTATGAAGTCGAATAAAACTCTTACCAATAATATATTAGATTTAACTTGTCTTAAAGATATCGTTTCTAGTGATATTGATGAAATTATTTTTCCTGATTGTTTATCTCCTGATTTTTTATTAATCTTTAAAATGATGGATTTACTTGATTTTAAGGTTACTTATGTTCTTACTGATGAAGTATGTGGTGATTGTGGTTGTAAATTACATTCTAAAGGTTATTATACTCGTAAACCTAATGGCATTCCTGTTAGTGTTAAGGATTATTCCTGTCCAGAATGTGGTAATCGAATTGTAACTAATTTTAATGAATTTATTGATAATTATTCTGTTTATACTTCTACTGTTAAAGAGTGGGGTGTTAAATTATCTGAGATTGGTGAAGAATCATATTAAAGGAAGTCTGAATTGTTTGAAGCACTTTTTGATATACATTTACCAAAATCTACGCTTTTTTATCATGAAAATAATACTGCAGATTCATACCTTGAAGAAAAAGAAAAACAAGTAGAACAACTAGTAGAAAAAGAAAATCTTAAAGATAGTGGCACGTATCACTATGATGAGCAATTTCCATCTCAAAATGGAGAATATATGTCACAGTTAATGATTATTGATGCAAATACCCAATATCCTTATGAAGATTTTCTGGAATATGCAACACTATTTGACACGGAAATTATTGAAAAATATTTCCACCAAATACTGGATGATATACCACATGAAATAATGATAACTGATGGATATTCAGCTTATCCTTCTATAATAGAAGAATTTAACATGATACAACAAAGATGCGTGTTCCACATGATGTACAACGTAGGAATGGAAGTATATCCAGTTATCCGAAGAATCACACGTAAAAAGAATGGAAAATACCATAAATTAGAAGAAATCAACGAAAAAATACATAAAAAACTAGAAAAATACAAACCACACATGGGACCAATAACAGATAAAAAACAGAAGAAACTACACGATGACATCAAAACACTAGAAAAAGAAATTAAAAACATAAAAAAAACAAATAAATCACAACAAAAAACAGATCAAAGAACTAAACAACTACTTTGAAAGAATATCCAATATATTCAAAGCAGAAAACATAAAACTAGCAAAAGGACGCCTATCACACTTAACCAATAATATACAGTTTTTACCAGATTCAGTAGCAACTAGCGTCAAAAGAATTAAAAATAACTTCAACGAACTAACACAATACCTAAACAACGAATTAATACCAAAAACTAACAACATAATAGAATTATACTTCAAAACAACACTGCCACGTCAACTAAAAAGAAGATACAGAACAATAAAAGGACTAAAAAGAAGACTAAAAAGTGCAAGAATACGATGGATCCACAGAAACGTACTACAAAACAAAAAACCCATCAACAACTTCTTCAAAATCAATCCCAAAAAACCAACATCCCCATAGATTCTGAACAGTGCCAAAATACGTCATAAACTTTATAAACAGATACTTATTATACCTTAAAAACCCAAAAATAGAAAAAACATCAAATAAATTAGACAATTACTACAGAAACACAGATCCAGAAATAATAAAAACAAGATACAAAACACGAAACGGAATATTAAGCTATTTATATTACCAAATGATTGATTGGACGGATAAAAAAGAAAAAGATGGTTTAAGCCTATAAAAATTTACAGCCTCAAAATTATAAAAAAATAAAAATAGTAATGGGTTAATTTTGGTATTTCATAAAGAATTCAAATAATTTATCTTCATTACCTTTTATAGGATAATAATCAGTAATATTACCATCATCCAAATGAATTACATTAGTACAACAATTCAAAATAAACTCCAAGTCATGAGTAATGATAAATTGTGTCTTTCCCATCTTCTGTAATTTAAGAATGTTTTCTCCTACATGATGCATATGTTTCAGGTCAAGTCCACTGGTCGGTTCATCATAGAAAATTATATCACTTTCAGAAGCTATAGCACATGCAATAGCGACCCTTTGTTTTTGACCACCTGATAAACTCATAGGATGTGCATCCTTAAACTCTAGCAAGTTAAGACTTTCAAGAATTTTTTCAGCACGCTCTTCATCATCTTCTCCCATACTTAGGAATAGTTCACTAAGAACACTTTCTGTGAATAACTGATGATTAACATCCTGCATTACCATGTAACATCGTTTTAAACGTTCTTTATTTTTAGTCATTTTACCATTTATCTTAATTCTACCTTTCATCTTTTTATGTAATCCACAAAAACAATGGGCGAATGTAGTTTTACCAGCCCCATTTAAACCAATTATTGCAGTTATATTATTACTTGGTAAAGTTATTTCTTTTATTGAAAGTACAGGATTATTGCTTTTAAATCCAAATAAAAGATCCTCAATTTTTATAAATTCATGATTTTTTAATGTTATTTCAGGAGTTTGATACCTTATTTGATTTAAATCAATAGGACGAATACCCATTTTATAAATATCGTCTGAAGATAATCTGTTTATTTCATCTTTATTAAATTCAGCTTCAACTACTCCCTTATTAAGATAAATCATTTTATCTATTAAATCTTTCAAATAATAAATTCTATGTTCTGCTATTATGATTGTTTTTCCTTTTTCTTTCCAGAATTTGATAATATTTCTTAAACTATTTATTGCTATAAAATCTAAATTAGAAGAAGGTTCATCAAGAACATAAACATCAGGATTCGGTGTTGTTACGGAGGCACATGCAATTTTCTGTTTTTCACCACCTGATAAGTCAAATAAACTTTTATTCATTAATTTTTCTATATGAAAATCGTTAATTGTTTGTTCTATTCTCTGATGAATCTCATCAACAGGCATTCCTAAGTTTTCACATTCAAAAGCCAATTCCCCTGTTGTATCAACATTAAAAAATTGACTGCGAGGATTTTGAAAAACTGAACCCATCTTCTCTGAAATTTCATATAATTTCATATCACTTATTGATTTTTCATTAAAATAAATTTCACCTTTTATAGTTCCATTAAAATAATGAGGAATCAAACCATTTATTAATCTGGTAATTGTAGTTTTTCCACTACCTGATTCACCTGTTAATAAGATTAATTCACCGTCTTCAATATTTAAATTAAAATCTTTTAAATTTGATTTATTTTCGTTTAGATAACTGAAAGAAACATTTTCTAGTTTAATCATATGAATAACCCCATTAACAATAATAATCCTAGTAATATATACAAATAATCTTGCCAATGAAATCCTATTTTACAAATATTAGTTCTTTGTACTGGATTATCCATACTACGTGTAAGAACTGCTGCAGATAATTCATCCCCACCTTTAACTATAGATATAATAAGTGGAATCAGAAGATATTCCAACATTTTCAATGGTCTGGTTATAAGATTTTTAAAATTTAAACCTATTCCTGATATTTTCATACAGTCAATTATTGATTTTACTTCTTCAACTACAGTAGGAAAAAATCTGAATACAACAGATAATGGTATAATGATTTCTTGCGGCATATGAATTTTTTCCATCGATGCTACAAATTCACTTACCCCAGTAGTTAAGATAAAATAAGCTCCCATCAATATTATTGGCATTAATTTATAGAACATTACTAGAACTGAACCTATTAGAATAGCTAAAAATCCAGTAAGATGAGGTAAGATATACATTAATACTAAAGTATAAGATAAATATATTGCAAGACTTACTATTGCTGTTTTATATTTTTTACTAAATATAAACAAGGATGTTACAAAAAATATTAGTAAAATAGACATTAGGTGTGAATCCAATTTATTAAAAACAATCACGTTAATTATTATTAACAATAACAGTTTTGTTCTTGGATCCAAAATAATACCATTATTTTCACTAACACCTAATATATATGCCATCGTATTACCTCAATAATTATGCTATTCCTGCTCTTTCAAAGTGTTTTTTAAGCATTGCACGTCCAATGTATGCACCGATTATTCCACCGACTACAATCATTATAACATAAGCAATTATTGACCAATCCGGTACTAATGCAAATACTGTGTTTGCATATTCTACACCATATCCTTGTGCCATCATTGCTTTATAACTGTCTCTCATTACCCATAATGGTAAGAATCCTCCAAAACTCCATAAAGAGAATACTCCAGTTCCAATAGCAATTTTTTTAAAGTCTTTGTAGTTACCGCTTTTAATAACTAAGTCACCTAATATTGCAAATATTATTCCGGTTATCACTGTTAAATAACTCATTCCTGTTAAGAATATTAATATTGAGATTATTATTCCCATAAGAGTTATCATTCCAAATTTTTCTACACGTGTTATAAATAACATAAATGGAATTCCTCCGGCAATTGCCATAAGGATTGGACAAAATGGGAATAATACTGGTATTAACTGTAACATTCCAATTGCATAGAAAATTACATAGTATAATACACCGAATATTCCGACGTTAATTAAATCTTTAATTTCTAATTTAGCCATGTTTTTTCTCCATTAATTAATAAATAAAAATTAGATTATTGTTATTAAGATTTACCTTAATTAATCTATACAAGTAAAAGTTGTTTTAAAAAAGTATTTAAAAACTTTTTAACATTAAAGACAAAATAGGCTAAAAAGACAAAAATAGTTAATTGTTGTGTTTTCTTCTATACTTATTAGGAGTTAATCCATAGTATTTTTTAAATGATTTAATAAATTTACTTTCATCCATGTATCCGACATGATGCGAAACATCAGCAACTGTCAAGTCATTGTTTTTAAGTAAAATTGATGCCATATTTAATCTATATTCTCTTCTCCAAGTCATTAATGCTTTACCATAAATTGTTTTAAAATAAGTTTTAATTGTGGTTTTACTGATATTATACTTTAAGGACAAATCATCCAATGTAATATTTTCATCAATATTACAAATTAAATAATTTCTAATTTCCTTAATTTTTTTTACATTCTCCACTTTCAAAGTAGGAAATTTATCTGTAATACTCTTAATATCTGAATTACTTATAAATAAGAGCAATTCAAGAACTTTAAGTTTATAGTAACTTCTTTTAATATTTTCTTCCACATGATATAATTCACTGATAACATGATCTATTTCAATAGTTGAACGAATGACTGCAAACGAATCCGTATTTATTAACTCATTGCTTAATTTACGAATGTCCAGAATATTTGATCCTATTATTTTATCAATACTTTTCTGAGCAGTTTTTAAGTTAATTAAAATTTGTAATCCATTATAATAGCCTAATGGAAAATCATGCATATAATGTTTTGCTCCTGATGAAAATACTATATCGCCTTCAGATAAATAAATATAATTATTTTTGTAAATCGTTTCAAAACGACCCTTATTACAATGATTAATGATAATATAATCACTGTAATTAATGGATGAAACTAACTGGTTACATTCATCACAATTAAAAACATTGAATATTAAATCTATACCTTCAAAAAGATGATAAATGTTCATATAGCCATTACCACTTTCAAGATTAAACTGATATCTTGTAACAAAGGGAGTGTCTTTTAAAACAGTTGTTATTTCCTTATTAAAATTATCTTTCATAATCAATCCATCTACATATCTTATTTATTGAAAAATCATCCATTAACATGTTCTTTAGTATGCCATTTAATATAATCATTGAATTATTTGCTTAATTTGTATTATATAAGAAATTATATAATAATTTTCAGTTGAATGAAAAATCAATATAAAAATACATATTGTGTACTGTATGTAATACTTTAGACAGTACAATGATAAAGGTGTTTTATATAAAAATTTTTAATTATTTTTTGTTATATAGTGCTTTCTATAGGAAGCATTATATATGTATGTATTTATATTATTATATAAGTTAAATATTCTTGGAGGAATTATATCTTGATTAAAAGAGAATCCTATTTAAAACAAATTGATGCTTTGATGAATACAGATTTTATAAAAATAATAATAGGAATACGTCGCTGTGGAAAAACATTCTTACTTAAGAGTATTATCGAAGAACTCAAAAATAAAGGAGTCAATGAAGAAAATATAATTTATATTTCCTTTGAATCAAACAAATATAAAAATATATTTACACAAGAAGAATTAGATGAACTCATTCTGAATTTAACAAATAACATTAGTGGTAAAATATATATACTTTTTGATGAAATTCAACAAGTCAATGGATGGGAAAAATCTGTAAATGGATATCGTGTAGATTTAGATTGTGATATTTATATTACTGGATCAAACTCCAAACTATTATCAAATGAATTAGCAACACTATTATCAGGTAGATATATAAAAATCAATTTATATCCTTTTTCATATAAAGAAGTATTGAAATATAAACAAGAATATTATAATATAGAATTAAATTATGAAAATAAGAGAAAAATATTCCATGAATACCTCCTGTTTGGCGGAATGCCCGGAATTCTTGGTATCCCAGATAATGATACTAAGATAAATGCTCTTCAAGATATATATGATTCGATTATTGTTCATGATATTTTATCAAGATATACCATAAATGATGTTGATTTATTCAAACGTTTTAGTCATTATTTAATGAATTCAACAGGACAAACATTCTCTAAAACAAGTATTACAAACTACTTAAAAAATGAAAATAGAAAAACTACCCGTAACACCATATCGAACTTTACTATTTATCTTCAAGAATCTTTGTTTTGTAAAAAAGTTAGACGTCAAGATATATTGGGTAAAAAAATATTAAAAACAGAAGAAAAATATTATTTGGCCGACCAAGGATTTCATCATGCACTTGTAGATGATAATACTAACTGGATACCAAGAGTACTTGAAAATATAGTGTATAATGAACTAATAAGAAGAGGTTACTCAGTTAAGATTGGAAAAATTAAAAATAAGGAAATAGATTTTGTATGTCAAAAATATGATAAGAAAATATATGTGCAGGTAAGTTATTATCTATCGACTGAAAAAACTGTTGAACGAGAATTTTCACCATTACTTGATGTGCCAGATAAATATGATGCATATGTAATAAGTATGGATGAATTTGATATGTCTTATAATGGTATTAAACATAAAAACATTATTGAATTTTTATTAGATGACGAAATTTAATTTAAAAAAAAACTTTATTTAAAAAAAGAGGTAAATATGGAGGTTAAATATGTTTTTAATAAGTTTTACAATAACCATTCGTCACTTTTTGTCTGAATATCCACCATCTTAGTAAATAGTCCGCCCTGTGAGTATAGTTCGTCAGGTTTTCCTTCTTCTACTATTTTTCCATCTTCAAGCACTACAATCTTATCAACATTACGTATTGTTCTCATACGATGAGCAATAATTATTACAGTTTTATCCTTAATAAGGCTGTTTAATGCTTCCTGTATACTAGTTTCATTTTCCACATCCAAAAATGATGTTGCTTCATCTAATATAATTATTGGTGCATCTTTAAGTAATGCTCTTGCAATGGATATACGTTGTCTTTGTCCTCCAGAGAGTAATCGACCATTTTCTCCTATAACGGTATCGTAACCAGCAGGTAATTTGTCAACAAATTCGTCACAACGGGCAAGTTTTGCTACTCTGTATACTTCTTCGTCTGTTGCATCCCTTTTACCTATTTTAATGTTGTCAAATATGGAACTATTGAATAATATTACGTCCTGGAATACTATGGAATAGTTTTCGAGGATTTTTTCATTGTTTATAGTGCTGATATCAACATTGTCTATTCTTACTTTTCCACTGTTTGGATTCCAGAAGTTTGCAGCTAATTTTGATACTGTGGATTTTCCTCCACCACTTGGTCCGATAAGTGCTGTTACTTCATTCTGTTTAGCGGTAAATGATATGTCATGGATAACTTCCTTGTCATCATCATATGAGAATCTTACATTATCAAAGTGAATATTATAGTTATCCACTGAATATTCTGTTTTTCCACCAGTCATTACTTTGTCTTCAATTTCTTGCATACGTTTTACCTTAACATCCACAATAGTTATTTCAGCAAGATAAATTAATGCACTTTCAACTGGAGCAAATACAATAGTTGATGTAATAACAAAGACAAGTAATGTGAATAAATCTATCTGATTGTTTATGAGCATTCCTATTCCTACGAAGACTACTGAGATCATTCCGAGTTTAAGTAGTAACTGGCTTGTTGTAACTAAACTACCTGTTATTAGTTCTCCTTTAATTCTTGCATTTTGTAGTCCTGTATTGCTATCATGTAGTTTTTTAAGATATTCATTCTCATAGTTGTATGATTTAATATCTTTTACTGAGTCAAGACATTCTTGTACATTATCTGATATTTCACGAGAGCTTAAGAGAATTTTTTCATTATATTTTTCCTGAAACTTGATTGATGAAATAAGTAAGAGGAATGATATTGGTACAACCCATAATAATGCTACTGATAGTGTTGCATTGAATGTGAATAATCCTATTGCCATTAATATTGTTGTTATTAATGCTCCTATTGACTGTGGTATTGCATGAGAAAATACGTGTTCAAGGTCTGTGCAGTCACCCATTATTGTTGCACTTAGATCTGATAAATCTTTTCTTTCAAAGTATGATAATGGAAGTTCTCTTATATTTTCTGCCAGATTTATCCTTTTTTCCACACTTGAATCATAGGTTGTGTTGTAGACATAGAAATACTGTTTCCAGTGAGCAAGGGATATTGCTGCGGCAACTACAATTATCAGTAATATGAATAGTCCAAGGTTTGGTTCAATGTATTCTCCACCAGTTAATGGATTGATTAATATGTAGATTAACAGAATGTAAAGTCCCATAGGAAACATTGTAGTTAAGTTAAGTATTACTGTGTATAGGATTCCTTTTATAAGATTTTTACTAGAGGTATGTGTTAGTCCATATTTTCTTTCAAAGAATTCTGTTATCATACTAGTTCACCCCTGTTATCTATTTTCCATTCTACTGATTTATTGTATTCGCCCCACATTTTACTGAATAAACCGTTACTGTTGGTTAGTTCTTCGTGTGTTCCATTTTCAACTACTTTTCCTTCATTGATTACAAATATTTTATCTACGTTACGTATTGTTGATAATCTATGTGCAATAATCAGTACTGTTTTGTTTTTTGTTATCTGGTTTATTGCTTTTTGTACCTGCAGTTCATTTTCAGGATCTGTGAATGCTGTTGCTTCATCCAATATAATTATTGGTGCATCCTTAAGTAATGCTCTTGCAAGTGTAATTCTCTGTTGTTCTCCACCAGATAAGTATAATCCTTCTTCTTTAACTACTGTATCTATACCATTTGGTAATTTTTCAATTATTTCTTCACATTGAGCTTCTTTTATTGCATTCATTACTTCTTGTCTTGTATAGTTACGTCCCATACAAATGTTATTGTATATTGTGTCCTTAAAAAGATTTGATTCCTGGAATACGAATGAAATCATATCATTAAGCACTGATTTTGGAATGTCTTTAATGTTTATGTCACCAATTGTTATGTTTCCACTGTCAACATCCCAGAATCTGTTTATTAATTGAGCAATGGTTGATTTTCCACCACCACTTGGTCCGACAAGAGCTACAGTTTCTCCTTCATTAATTGTTAAGCTTAAGTTGTCTATTGTATGCTTTTTGTCATCTTCCTTATCATAGCCAAATATAATATTATCTACTTTAATTGTATTGTGTTCCGGTACAGTTCCATTAACTGCATCAGGTAATTCTTCTTCGTTTAGTATTTCATTGATTTTATCCATTGCCTGTTGTGCTGTCATCCAGGCCTGTGCTACATTCATAATCTTATTAATCATTACACCACATATAGGTGTGAATATCATATAGAATATAAGATTGAGTAATGTATGTACATTTAATGGATTTGTACATAATAATATGCCTATTGGTATTAGCAGTATGAAGAATCCATGTACTGATAATGTGAATGTTGTCATTGGAAGTTGCATTGAGAATGAATACTGTTTTACAAACTTACCGTAATTAACTATTGCATCATGAAAATTTTTATATGAGTAAATACTTTGCTGGAATGTTTTTGTTACAGGTATACCTCTTAAGTACTCTACTGCTTCACTGTTCATGTTTTCCAGGTGTGTCTGGTACTGCATCATAAAATCAGTATGTTCGTCTGTAAACATTCTTGAAATAGATGCAAATGCAACTATTAATGGTATTATACATACTATACCAAGTTTCCAGTCGAAGTAGAAAAGCAATATAAAAAATACAACGGGTGTTGTGAATGCCGCTACCATGTCCGGTAACAGATGTGCAAGGAATGATTCTGTCTGACTTGTACTGTATTCTATGATTTTTCTTAAACTTCCGCTAGGATGTGATGAAAAATATCCCAATGGTAGTTTAATTAAATGATCCAATGCTGCATTTTTCATGTTTTTCTCGTTTTCAAATGCTGAAAAATGTGTGCACATCAATGCTACAAAATTTATCAGTAATCCCACTAATCCAAATATTAATGCTGTGAATGCCAAATCCTGTATTAAAACTGCATTATAATTTGGTATTGTTGTTAGTAACTGCTCTATTATCTGATATATGTATACAAATGGCATTAATAACAAGATTGCTGATAATGAGGAGAGTATACATCCAATTATTGACAGATATTTATATTTTCCAGAATAATCAAGTAATTCTAAAAATGCATTAGCCATCTTTTTCCTCCTTTTTGATATTTAGAATATTAAAAATTTAATTCACCTTAACATTTTTATCTTATAAGACAATAATAAAAAAAGAACATAAAAGTTTTATAATAATAAAAATTTAATTATTTAAAGTTAAAATATAAAATAAATAATTTAAAATATTTATTTATCTTTAATACTCTTAGTTAAAAATTAATAAAAGATATTATATAAAGATATTTGAACTTAAAAGACAAATATTATCCAAAAGGACAAAAAATTAGTTTTTATGTGAATTTCTATATTCACTTGGAGTCATAGAATAATAACGTTTAAAAGCATCCGTAAACTTACCATGATTCTTATAACCAACCAGCTCTGAAATATCACCAATGTTCATACTAGTACTTTCCAGATAATTGGCAGCCTTATTCAACCTAAACTCTCTACGCCAGGAATTGAGTGATTTACCATAAATTGTTTTAAAATAGTTTTTAATGCTTGTCTTACTGACATTAAATTCTACAGACAAATCATCCAAGGTAATATTCTTATCAATATTATCAACAAGATAAGCCTTGATACGCTTAATAATCTTAACATTATCCTCTTTTAAGGTAGGATATTCCTCTTTAACATTCTTGATAGTAAAATTCTTCAAGAACAATAATAATTCCATTACCTTCAATTTATAATAACCTTCCCTGATGTTATCATCAACACTATACAATTCACTGATAATGTGATCTATCTGTTTATTTGAACGAATAATTACAAAAGAACCATTATCATTAATTATACTTATCAAATCATCCAGTTTAATTATATTTTTACCAATAACATTATCAATACTTTTCTGGGCAACTTTCAAGTCAATGGAAATCTGAAAACCCTTATAATAACCCAATGGAAAATCATGCATATACTTATTGGAACCTATTGAAAATACAAGATCTCCCTCTGTCAGGTAAAGATAATTATCATTAAAAATAGTTTCAAAACGACCCTTATTGCAATGATTAATTATAATATAATCATCATAATTACCAATATTATCCAACTGATTACAGTTATCAGCATTAAAGTCATTATAAACAATATCAATACCATCAAAAAGATGATAATAAATCATATTACCATAACCAGTGTCCAAATCAAAATAATATGATGTAACAAAGGAATTACTTTCTAAAACTGTGGTAATATCTTCATTATAATTTGAATCCATAATCAAAATCCTCATACTGACAATAATTAATTTATTATTGAACGGATTACTATAAATAATTTATAATAAAATTAAAACATAAAAAAAGAAATTGAAAAAAGAATTTATAACTATTCTTTGATTATTTGTGCTAATTTTTTACCTAAATCATAACATTTTTCCAAATCATTATCATCAGGTACGTATTTTTCTTCAATAGCTTCATCTTCAAGCACATCAAAGCCTGCTTCTGTTAAGCTTGCTGTGAGTTTACTAATTGCTCCACCTGCCCATCCTTTAGATGAGAATACAACAGCTTTTTTACGTACACCAATATTAGCCGGACTTACACAGCTAAGATAGGATAATAAGTTTCCGATTTTTGGATATGGATTGTTCATCATTGTAGGAACACCAAGAACAATAGCTTTACTGTCTAGAATGTCAGCAAGAATGTCTGATTCAGGATCATATCTAATAAAATGCATTTTTGCTTCAACATCTTCACTCATAATTCCTTCAACAATCTGATGAGCCATTTTCTGTGTGGAATGATGCAGGGTTTCATAGATGACTGTTATTTTATCATCTGCTTCTCCTTTAGCCCATTTTGCATATAAGTCAACAATTTTACCAGGTTCTTTCCAGATTTAACCGTGACATGGAGCAATCATTGTAAGATTATCAAGATACCCTGCTTCTGTCATTTCAGCGACTTTATTGAGTACCATTGAGCGGATAATTGTACAAGGTTAGCATAGAATCTTTTTGCATGTAATTCCAAATATCCTGGGTCAATGTCAACATCATATCTTTTACTTTCACAAATATGTTGTCCAAATGCATCATTGGAGAAGAGTATTCCTTCTTCATTGTATAATGTGAAGTTACTGTCTGGCCAGTGTAACATAGGAGCATTAATAAATGTAAATGTTTTTTCCACCTAAGTCAAGGGTGTCACCAGTTGTGATCACGTTAAATTCATAATCAGCTAAACAGTGATGTTGTCTTTTAATACCCATATTAGCTGCCTGTGTACAGTAACATTCTATTTCAAGACATCTTTCCAGGAATTCTGGTATTGAACCTATATGATCATTTTCAATGTGGTTAATTACCAGTGCATCTATTTTTTTTCTTTTTCTTCTTTTTCAAATGCATCTTCTATTCTTGCCCACATTTCAGGGAAAACCGTCATATACATTGTCTATGAGTGCTACTTTTTCATCACCGAATACAAGGTAAGCATTATATGTCCTGCCTGGTACTGCAAAACCATGAAAATCACGAGCATCCCAATCTAGTGCACCTACCCAGTACACTCCGTCTGCTATTTTAACTGAATCTGCTTTCATATTTTACACTTAATAAAACAATGACAATACAAGATTTTAAAACAATACACAACAAAAGATGGACAATAGAAACCAACTACGACAAATTAAAAAACAAACTAGAAACAGAAAACTTCTCCGGTCGAAGAAAAATAATCATAGAACAAGACTTCTACTCCGACGTATACGTATTCAATATAGCAACAGTAATCAAATACGACACAAACCAACAAATAACACGACAACAACGAAAAAACAACAAACATCAATACAAAGAATACTCAGCAAACTTCAACATAGCAGTAGGACTAGTAAAAAAAGAATTACTCAACCTATTAGACCAAAATAAACAAAAACAACAACAAACAATACAAAAAATATTCAAAATACTACAAAAAAACCTAATACCCATAAAAGAAAAAACAAAAACAACACCACGAGAACCAATAGATTACGGACATAAATTCCACGACAACAACAAACGATCATTCTAAAAAATACGTATCACCCCAAAAAAAATATTTACACAAAAACTACCTTAACTTGACAGCATTGAAAAAATAGTTAAAAAAAAGGGTTGTTAATTGAAAAATAGGTTTATATATTTTCAATTAATTGTTCTAAATGTTTAATATACATTGTTCTGATGTCTTTTGATTGTGCTAAACCTTCAATTATACATTCAACTTCATATCCGTTTGATTCAAACATGGATTTCCATGAATCTTCTTCCTCTCCGGCCATATCGTTTTGTGCATGATCTCCTGCTACAACCATTAATGGTTTTAAAACAATTTTTTTATAGTTTCCCTCTTTGATCATTGCTAAAACATCATCAAAAGATGGTTCTGCTTCAACTGTTCCAATATAATAATTTTCATAATTTTTGGAGGTTAATTTGTCCTGAAGGGTTGTGTAAATTTTGTTTGAATCAGCTGGAGTCCCATGTCCCATGAAACAAACTGCAGTGTCATCATCATATTCTGTTGCTGTAATACATTCAATTAAATCTTCATAATCCTGGTCATATTTGACTAATGGTTCACCTAGTATAAGTGTGTCAAATTTTTCCTTATAACCTTCTAGGTGATCCTTAATTTTATAATGATATTCTGTTCCATCCATCATATGTGTTGGTTGAACAATAAGTGTTTTAACTCCATCTTTCACTGCTCTTTCCAGGGCATCTTTAACATTATCGATTTCTAAGTTGTCCCGTTTTTTCAGTTTGTTAATTATCATTTGACTTGTGAATGCTCGTCTAATTTCATAGTCCTTGAAGTATTCTTTTATGTCATTTTCTATTGCTCCAATGGTGAGGTCACGGTTATTGTTATATGATGTTCCAAAGCTTACAACTAAAATTACTTTATCAGCCATTTTTATCATTATCCTTTATTTTATCTTATTAGGGTTTTGTTTTCAATGAAATGATATTTTAATAGAGGTAATAGTTGATTGTTATATTACTTATTATTTTTTGAAAAATACATTAAATTTCAATTGAAAACATTTACAAACTATTTGATAGTATATTTATGAATATATTTAAAAATATGTTTTTTTCTAAGAGTGTATGTTGTTATCTAAAATCATAGTTATCCTAGTTAGGTATGTTTAATATGTAATGGTGATGTGGTGAGAGGGTTGACTTTATGTTTTTTTTTCGTTTTTTCATAATTTTCCTTTTTGGGTTCTTATTTTTTTTTAAAAATTTATATTAATGAGTTTAGGTAAACCTAAATATATAAGTTTATGGAGAGAAAAAAACACAATGAAAACAGACCAAGAATACAAACAACTATCAATAAAAGAATTCAACAAAGCAGCCACAAAATACGAATCACAAAACAATGGAATATACGAAATGTGCAAAGAAGACTACCCTCCAATACTTGAAGAACTAAAAAAACAAAACTTCGAAAAACTACTAGATGCAGGATGCGCCACAGGACCCATGTTAACCCTACTGACACAAAAATACCCAAATAAACAATTTGTAGGACTCGACTTATCCCCAAAAATGATAGAAGAAGCAAAAAAGAAAAAACTAAAAAACACAACATTCATAGAAGGAGACTGTGAAAACATGCCCTTCGAAAACAACACATTCGACACAATCATCAACTCACAAAGTTACCATCATTATCCAAACCCACAGGCATTCTTCAACGAAGTATACCGCGTCCTAAAACCAAACGGAAAACTAATACTTAGAGACAACACAGCATCAGACCCAGTACTATTTTTAATGAATAACATAGGTGAAAATAGCAAACATAACAGGACACGGAGACGTTAAAGCAAGCAGCATAGATGAAGTAAAAAAAATACTGCAGACAAGCCGGACTCGAAATAATCAAAATAGAAAAACAAAAAAAATTCAGACTACACTTGGTAGCACGTAAAAAAAAACTGATAAAAACATAAAAAACTTCTAAATATTAATAAAATAAAACAAAAAAAAAGTAAAACCCATTACATGGGTTCTTCATACTAAATTATATTAAATATAAATAATCAGCTAATACAGTGAAAATCATCATAACACGACCATAACTTTAAAGAGGAGGGATAAGGTAATAGCTTTATGCCATTACTTTACTAATACTTTCTTCATTCGGTGCTTCTATTTTTACTAGTTTTCCGTCTTGGAGGTATTGGAATTTGTATTGTTGTCTACCGTCATCCATTTCTGTTTTGAAGAAACCATCTTTACCATTTATTGATTTTTTAGTGTATCCGGATGCAGTTATGTTTTCTATTTTTTTGCCGTTTTTTAGCACGCTTACTGTTAGTTCTAGTTTGTCTCCGTTACTGTTTATGTATTCCTTGGTTACTTTGCTGTCTACTACTGTTCCGTTTATGTCTTCTGTGTCGGTGCCGTCTTCGTCTCTGTGTGTTGTGTCTACATCGCTTTCATGAAGGTTAAATCCGTCTAGTACTTTGAAATGCACATCATTTATAGTTACGTCTTGTGCTGCGCTTACTGTGCCTATGACACCTATGGCTGCAACCAAGAGTAGTCCGAGAATTAATATATCTTTTAGTTTCATAATAATCATCACTTAATAATATTCTTTAATAGAATTACTTTCTATCTCTACTTATTAGTCTCTAACAGTTTCTATATAAAGGTTTTCGAGTGCAAGTGCTTACTTACATCTTTAAAACAATAAACAAATGTTTTATAATGGTTATTTATTAACATAATTAAAGTAAATATGGGAAATGGAGAAAAAACCATATCTTCTTATTTAAAAAAATTCTGATGGATCATCTATACCAATATTTGTAGATAACTTAGTTACTTGACAAAATAGTTAGATAATGGTAATCATGTAAATGTAGTTGGTAAAATAAAGATTTGATACGAGTCAATAAAAACTTTAATGTTATAAAATAAGATATTATTATATAATTAAAATGTGTGGTATTTATGGCTAAGATTGATAGAAAATTATGTGAAAGTGTAAATGATTGTCCGGAAAATGCAACTTGTATAGGTATTTGTCCATTAAATGTTATTAGAAATGTGAATAATATGATTATCATTGGAACTCTTTGTGTTGACTGCGGAGAATGTGTACAAATTTGTCCAAAAAAAGCTATTTCCATATAAATGGTATTGTATATTATGAATTTACAAAAGATTAGGATAAATAATAATGACACAAAATGCTTAAAAAAAAATAATTGGAGGATATTGATTAATCCTTTGTATTTATTTTATCTATTGCCTTTTGTCCTTCTATAGCGATATTGCTGAAGGTATTAATTGTTTCCTGCATTTTAGGAAGTGCCTCTTGTTTAAACGTACTTATGTCCTCGATAGCAGCTAATGCTTCGTTGAAGGATGTTTGAAGTACTTCCGGTGATATGGCTGTTTCGGTACTTAATTTCTGTATCTGATTGCCCTGTTCTCTTATTATTCTGCTTGTTGAACTAATAATATCCTCTGTTGTTGAGTTAAGCATATTAATTTTGTCAAGGGCAATTTTCTGATTGTATAATGAACTTGCCACCATTATTCCTGTTCTGAGTGCTGTGACAGTAACATTCTTTGCACGATCAATACCTCTGATTAATTCCTTGTTATTTCTTCTGACAACATTTAATGAAACTATTCCCTGCTGGTTGATGACAATCATCTGTTGCATGTCCATAATTCTCTGCCTAAGAGGGAATAATATTTCTTCACTTACTATATCTATTTTTTCCTGTTCGATACCCTTTATTTTAGCTTCTTCTATTTGAGCTTCAATTGATGCATCCATCTGTTTACCTAATTCAATGTCTGTCATTAACTTTTTAGTTACTTCTCTAAGATTGGATTCTTCTGATAGAAGGGTTACATTATCATTTTTTAACACTCGATTACTTTGGTCTAATGATTTAATAATGTTAGCTATGACTGTTTCTGCAGTTTCATATTTTTCAAAGTATTTCTTTACAGGGTCAAAAAATTTACTCATTATGCCGTTATTTGCCCAGTCCACATTTGATGGATCTAATTCCTTTACCTGTTTATTCAGTTCCAATAGTTTATCACTCACATTTTCAGATTCGCTTCCGCCATGCTTATAATTTTTTAGCTGTGTATTTAATAATGCCTGGTTTTTTTCTGTAGACTTTTTGATGGGTTCTGTACCAAAGTTTTCTATTGATTTGACTATACTTTCTCTTTCATTAACATCATCCAAGTCCATTTCAAAGATAGCGAGTGCATTGTTATCTGCCTGTGCCTGTATTTTTTCTGTCGGTAAATTGGATTTTTCTTCTTCTAATGTTTTTTCAACATCTTCCTCAATATCATCAATATCTAATGAGAATTCTGCCATTATAATCACCTTCTTTATTCATATTTGTTTATATCATTAATTAAATTTTCCATATCATCTACTAGATTTTTAATTTTTTCATCTGATTTATCGTCTTCATGGAAGTTAAGTATTAATTCTACTGTTAACTTTTCCATTTCCTCATTTATTGAATTAATATTATTTAATCTTTCCAATAGTTCTTCTTCAATCTGTTGTGATGGTTCTGATGTATAATTTATTAAATCGAGCCCTGAATTGTATAGGTTATAAACGTTTTCATGTGAGTTATCAACTACACTTAAAAACCGGTTACTTGTAAGATTACCTGTGCCGAAATGTTCCTTTATTAATTTTCTGACTTTTTTCTCCTTAGTATCAAATACATCTTTCAGGTCATTTAACTGTTTTTTATAATAGTTGGATTTGTCTTTATCCAATCGTTTATTATTTCCGGTAATATTTATTTTGGAGTTATTCACGTAATGATATAGAGCATCACAATCAAAGTTGAAGGAAATCATACTCATTCCTGAAGCTATTAGGGATGATGCTGCTATTCCAACAAGTAAGCCAAGATTGTATAATGTGAAAGGTAATATATTTAATAATAGTATCAGAATTATCCATACCAATTCAAAGAGGTATCCTACAATTAAGTACAACCTTGAATATTTATTACCAAAATAAATGAAAGCTACACCATTTAAAAATGGAATAAATGACGAAATAAACAATAAAAAACTAAGAAATTTATGTTCTATTTTTTTATAGTTACTTTCATTTAAAGTTATTTTATACATGTTAAATATCATCACGGATCTAACAATAGATATGATAACTGATAGGAATACTAAACTAAATGTAAGGCCTGAATGTCCTAATATGAGGTGGAATATCACGGGAATTTCATATAATATCCCTTCACATATCCAGCTTTTTTTAGATGTTTTTTTACCTGCATAAAAAATTCCGAATCCATTAATAAAAGGAATAAATGAAAAAATTACCCATAACAGATTAAACAAATTATTGCCGTCATTACTGTGAGGCACCATATTTGAAGAATCTGACCTTTGAGTATTGCCATTAATATCTGTTTCAGCAGCTGAAGCACCAGTATCAGAAGATTGCTGTTTACCTCCATTAAATCCCATATTGAAGCGTTGGTCTAGGATATCTGCAATAATATTGCCAATAAACTTAGTACCACACATAGGACAAACATTATCAGAATCCTCACAAACATATCCACACTTAAGACATTTCTTCATCCACTCACCCCGTTACAATAATTAACTTATACTTCCATTTTTATAATTAGTAAGTATATAAAATTTTTAGGGATTCTATGAATTTTGGTATCATAATACAGTGAGGGCTTATACTATATAAAAATAAATCTTCATTATATTATGTGATTATAAATTATATAATTTGGATAGATAAATTAATATTATATTTGTCTTTAATCTGAACATTGATTATATTATATTATAAATTTTTAGTAATATTGATATATATTGAAGTAATAATGTATATTTGGTGAACAGTAAAAATTATGAAATACACTATTAACATACAAAAAAACAGATCATTCCATCTGCCATCAAAAATCAAAAATAATATAAAATCAGAAGGATTAGACAAGGTAGAATGGATTCTGGATTACAACAATAACACAGTGCAGATTAATTTTCTGAAAGATGTAGAAACACCCAGGGATAAAATATCTGAAGATATCAGGAAATTATATAGAAATGTTTATACCTATTCAATGATTAAAATTCCAAGTATAATATATAACCATTTAAACTGTAAAACGTTAGATTATATCATTCTTGATGTAAAAGACAATCATATTCTCGTAAACACACAAAAAAGAAGAGAACTATCAGAAATATCGGCCTTAATTAAAGAATCATGGAGGGAATAATAAAATGCTTAAGATATTAATTAATTATGATTTTCTGGAAGCTTTAATATTTGAAGATAATGAAAATCATGAAACAGCCAACAAAATAGTCAATGTTATACAAAAAAGTCATTATTTGTATATTCCCTGCCATGTTTTATTCACTATGATGAAAAAATTAGACAAATATGGCCATGACACAAACATCAAATTTCTTGAGAACATTAATATGACTACAAGAATTGATTACCAAAACAACAAACAGATATTTCAGAGCGCATATGAATTATATGAATCAAACGATTCATTTAGTTTTCTAGATTGTATAACAATCAAATATATGAAATCCAAGGAAATAAAACATATAATATCATTCAATGAAAAGTTTGATGAAATAAAAAGCATAAAACGATTATATAAATTGGATGAATATAATCCGAAACGTTTAAACTTTAATAATTAACTAAAATTCAAAATAAAACAAAATACTAATGAAAAAAAATGGAAAATATTCCTTATACAAAATATAGCTATCATACACCTCTTGACAACACATTTAAATTCAACAAAATATTTATATATAACAGAGGTTACAAAACCATTATGTAACGTGGAATATATAACTATTCTGGGCATCTTGTCAATTAATAATAGCTCTAGAATATCCACTGTCTTAACATGTTTTCATGTGGTTAGAATTTATTGAATGAAAACAATGTTATTTGATAACAAATGTATCTTATAAAAGACACAAATGTTGGCATGTGTAGTACTATTATTAGTACTACTATGTCTAACATAGTAATCACATCACTTAAGATCATGGAAGAAAGAAAATGGAATAAAATCATGAATTAGCGGTAAAGACATGAAACACTATTACAAAACCATGAATGCTTTATAAGTAACAGTATAATAACGGAAGTAATAACAATAATGATGATGCCTACAAAAAGTATCGATTAAACATGTAAGCTTATACTTCATGATAGATAATTTCACAGTTTTAAATGAATATGAAATAGACAAATAATTACATATTTTTTTAGTCCTCAGTAATGTGGATATATTCTCATAACTCGTCTCCACATAAAAAATCTATTATGTTTAGATGTTTAACACCTTCTTTTGAAAAGTCATGATTTTCAGTTGTAATTAAAAATGATTCATATTTGTCATGAATTCTAAGCAATGGACTAATTTCACGATTCAATGTTTTTTCACTTGTTAATCTATATGAAACCTGAATATACTTGTATTTGCCATATTTTTCACATACAAAATCCACTTCTGTATTGTCTGTATTTCTGCCAATATGGATAGTATAGCCTCTTCGAAGTAGTTCTACATATACAATGTTTTCTAAGATTTTAGTTACTTTTAATATGTTATCTTCAATAAGTGCATGATGAAAGGCATGATCGGTTAGATAATACTTACCTAAGATTTTCATTTCCCTTTTTCCTTTAAGTTCAAAACATTTGCATTTGGAAATGAAAAATGACTGGTTTAAGTATCCATTGTATTTAAGCAATGTATCTTGGGAAGTATATATGTCATTGCTTTTTAAATAGTTCTTTATACTTTTGGATGAGAATATCTCTCCTGTACTGCTAATCATATATCTAACAAATCGTTGCAGCAAATCAATATTATTTATCTTAAAACGTGAAACTATGTCTTCAAATAATATGGAATTATAAATATCTTTCAAGGCTATTTTTTTAAACTCATCGCTACCTAATGATAAAATACCTGGCATACCACCAAAATCAAAGTAATCATCATATAGTTCATTAATTGTATATTTTGTTAGTTCAACTCCGTCAATTTCGTTTTTATATTGCAGAAACTCTTTAAATGAAAAGGGGTAAACATTGATTGTAAGATATCTTCCTGTTAGGAGTGTTGCCAGTTCACCGGATAGTAATTTTGAATTTGAACCAGTAATGTATATGTCACTATCCATGGAAACCCTGTAGTTATTGATGGATTTTTCCCATCCTTTTACTTGCTGAATCTCATCAAAAAATAGGTATATTTTTCCTTGAATGTTTTCTGTTTTATCATAAACAATTTCATCTAATTGCTCTGAATTATCAATATGAGCATATTCTCTTGATTCTAATGAGATAAATAGGATATTTTCATCATTTATTCCCATTGATTTAAGTTCATCTATAATATTGTGCATTAAACTGGTTTTACCACAACGTCTAATTCCAATATATACTTTAACAAAATCCGAGCCAACATAATCTTTTAATTGATTAATATAAGAATAACGTTTGATTAATTTATTTGCCATCAATATCACCAGTATGTATTCCCATATAAAAAATTCCATCTGCAAAAGAAAAATTTATAGAATTTATAAAAAATTCCATCTGCAAAAGAAAAATTTCTTAATTAAATATTATATTTGGAGATATATAATACTTTTGAAAAATCAGTTGATATATTCCAAATTTTCATTAAGTTATTATCCAAATTATTGCAGAGGATATCATTGGCATATTTAGAGTGTCTAGGATATGCTTTACTATAATTATATCTTAACTTATCTATAATAACACCAATGTTTTAAGCTATATTCAATTTCATATTCCTTTTTCCATATGTTAACATGTCAGTTTGGGTCATAACTTATGTTTCATTATATAATTATCTAATTCAACTAATTGATTAAAAGTTAACTTAGAATGTTTTCCACCACCAAATTTAGGTTTTAAACATTTTAATCCTTCTTTTTCACAAGTTTTAGCCCATCTATGAACTGTTTTAAGATGGATTAACAAAATCAGATGCCTCTTTAATTGTATGACCTTCTAAAATATACTCCATAGCTATTAAACGTTCATAATATCTAACAGTACCTTTACACTTACTTAGTTCTCATCTAATCTCTGTTATACTGGTTTTATTTTCAATATTAATTTCACTTTTTCTAGTCCTACTATTATAAATGTATTTAATATATGTTAAAAGTTTGGTAAGTTACTATACATGACACAGATGCCATATTATAATACTAGAAACGAATGCCAATGGTAGAACCACGATTTGCATACATAAATACACACTACTTTACTAGACAATATCACTTATTTTATACTATGGAAATTTTAATTATATTTTTTTTTCTATTAAAGGAGGGTGACAACTCTCTATAAAGACTAATTTTTATTACTTCAAATCTTTTTATTCAAGTTATGATTTAAGGGTTATATTTTATTTTTAATATATTTTATTAATTCAACTTTATTTGAATTATAAATAATAATTAATTAGTATCTTTCTTGGTTTTATTTTATAAATGAAAGGAGTTTAGGAACATTTTTTTTAAAAAGTTATTCGTTATACATAGATAAATGAAAAAAATGATGGTTGTGACATGGGGGTGATTAAAAAAATAAAACGATTAAAAGAATAAAGTTATATATAACAGAGGTTACATATCATTATGTAACGTGGAATATATAACTATTTTAGGCATCTTGTCAATTAATAGCCTAAATTTTCCACTATTCAACATGTTTTCATGTTTGTTAGAATCTTATGAATGAAAACAATGTTATTTGATAACAAATGTATCTTATAAAAGACACAAATGTTGGCATGTGTAGTACTATTATTAGTACTACTATGTCTAACATAGTAATCACCTCCATAAAAGATCATGGAAGAAAGAAAATAAGCTCCATGCATTGTTCAACTACTGGGTCATATTTTGAGTGGAAAACCAGACTATTTTTTTTGCATGACACAGATGCCATAATTAAATGTTAAAAAAATAATAAATAGGAAATTATGATTTTATTTCCTATAAAATTTTTATTCTAACAGTACACTACTTTCCCAGTTGGTTGCATCTTTTAGGATAATGGTACAATTAACCACTAATTATGTTCTATTATTTTTATTATTTATAAAGTTTTAGGGGTTATTTTACAATTTAAACAATTTAAGAACATTTTTTTAAAAAGTTGTTCGTTATACTTAGAAAAAGAAATAAAATAATAGTTAAAACATGAGTATGGTTAAAATAAAATAATTAAAATAGAATAGTTATATATAGCAGAGGTTACAAAGCATTATGTAACGTGGAATATATAACTATTCTGGGCATCTTGTCAATTAATAATAGCTCTAGAATATCCACTAAACTAACATGTTTTCATGTTGTTAGAATCTATGTAATGAAAACAATGTTATTATACAACATAAGTATCTTAAAAAAGACACAAATGTTGGCATGTGTAGTACTATTATTAGTACTACTATGTCTAACATAGTAATCACCTCCATAAAAGATTATGGAAGAAAGAAAATAAGCTTCCATGCATTGTTCAACTACTGGGTCATATTTATAGTGGAAAACCAGACTATTTTTTTTGCATGACACAGATGCCATAATTAAATATTAAAAAAATAATAAATAGGAAATATGATTTATTTCCTAAAAAAAAGTTAATTCTAACAATACATTACTTTCCCAGTTGATTGCATCTTTTAGGATAATGGTATAACTAACCACTAGTTATAATCTATTTTTTTTAGTATTTATAAAGTTTTAGGAGTTATTTGGTAATTTAAACCGTTTTAAGAACATTTTTTTAAAAAGTTGTTCTTTATATTTAAGTATAGCGAACAAAAATAAATAATTAATTCCTTTATGGGTATAAACAGTTAAAACTATTTTTTTTATTATCATTCTTTGAAAATGATGTATCTTTCACATTAATGAATTATTTAATAAATCTAAGCTTGTAGAAGGTTTAACTTTTGAAATGTTGTTAACGGTTCAAGAAGTATGTGAAGAGATTTTAGTTGTAATAAGGATAATCTTCAAAATGCGGTTAATAGTATTCTTAAAAGATTAATGAAGATTATAAAAGTAAAAATAGGACTTAAGAAATAGAAACGTTATATCAAAATGATATATAAAAATATGATGATGAAAAAAAATCATATTTCTAATCTTATTTCATCATAATTCAAAATGGGAATCTTACTATTTTTATTTCCATCAATTAATTGAATAAAACCATTTTCAGATAATTTATGAACTTTAGGTTGAATAGTTTTAACATCTTTATGCATTTTATCAGCTAAATCTCTAATAGAAGTTATTTCATTGTATTTAATTGCAGATAGGACTTCAAAATCTAATTGGGTTAAGTTAATTTTATTAGTAACTAAAGCTTCTCCTTTTTCAATAGTTTCATGGGGATTTTCTAAGAAATAATTCCAATTTTCTAAATCAATTAACATTTCCATATTATTTGTTTGATTAAATAAACGTTCTAATTCTTTTTTAGAACCATATTTTTGGATTAAATCTTTAATTACATCGGTACCGTTTTGTCTTTTGATTAATGTTATCATCATTTCAATAACTCCTCCCTCAATAAATCCAATTCAACTTTTTTATATTTTTCAATATGAGCTTTTACAATAAATAATGTTTCATATAGTGTTTTAGTCTTTATCATAGCTCTATCTGGATGAATATGTGGAAAACCATGTTCATAATTATCTATTAAAATATTATCTGGCATTATAACTATTGACCATCCACGTATAGTTTCCTGAAAAATTATTCTTTTTTCATACAAACAAATATCTTGGTTAGTATTTCTTTTCATATGGTATTATCTCCCTTATAATATATATAAATTTGTTGGTATTATACCATCACAAATATTATCAAATTTAATGTAATGTAATTAATAGTCCTTTTTTAAATCTTTTCAAGTTTCTGAATTATTGACATATTTAAAGAAGTTTAATCTATTTATCTGATTCTCGTTATTGTTTCTTAATAATTTCTCCATTTTTCACATTATATATGCGTTTGACCTTATCAACCTTGTCATATCTATCATCAAAGGATACAAAATTCCAAAATTTACGGTAATTCATATAATAAATATTTATACAGTCTGAAAAATCGAATTCACCATTGAATCTAACATATATGCCCAATATCTTCTTAAATATTTCATTCTCATAAATATTTAATACCTTTGTAATTTCTGTGATTAACCGGAACATTTCCTTCTTTGTTTCATCATCATATTCTTTACAGAAGTTCATCACCTTAATTAATTCACTGAATGTAATGTATAATTGTTTTTGATCAAGAAAATAAATTAAAGATAACGCTTGTTCATGATTTTCATGAGTTTGATCAAAAAGTGCTTCAATTAATGTGTGATCAATTAAGTAACCCATAGTCATTTCTATATTCACTTCCTGCTAATTTTACTTATATCCAATAAGGATGGTTTCTTTATAAATTTCATTGTAACTGTTTTATTTTCTTCATCTAAATCTCATTCAACATAAGACGCAGCTTGAACATCCAAAATTTCTCTAACTCTTTTCGGGATTGCTGTCTGATAAAAATTATTTAATGTAGTCCTAATAATCATACAAATTTACTCCTAAGTAATAATTTATAATTCAAAATATATAAACTTTACAACAAAAACAACAAAATAATAAAAAAAATATAAAAAATATATAAAATAATCAAAATAATATAAAAAAAAATAAAATCATACTACATTATATCCACATATAACGAAGTAAAAAATATTTTTACACAAATGAGGAATGGAGCCCAAATAATTATGGAAAATATTGTAGCACATTATAAAATTGTAGCACAAAAGAACAAATGACAATTATTATTTTAAGAGAAATGATGAAAATTAATAAATTTCATAGAAATTACCTCAACATAAAAGTTTGGGTTGAATTAAGAAGAAATTCTTTCATTTTTAATCTGATAAGTTTCTTCTTGTAAAACAGTTAAAGCAAATTTTTCATTAAATTTAATTGCAATAAATCTAAAGATGAAAAATTCAATAAATGCTATTATTATAAGTATGCTTATGTTTTTTAAGGGAATACCAAAAAAATACATGATTATTGAGAAAACTAAAGTAAATGGCATTATCAATGAAACATAATCTCTGCATAACATAAACTCTTTATTCTGTTGATATACTTTGGGATTATATCTATGTTTTGTGTAAATTGAATACCATAAATCATCTTCATCTTGATTGGTTTTAGGGTGTGTATGTTTTTCAAAAATTATAGTTAGTTACCAAACTTTTGTTATAAATTTTATATACCAATCATCAGTA
>CAMNFZ010000008.1 GCA_946537725.1 uncultured Methanosphaera sp. | reverse complement strand
ATAAATAAAATGAAAAGATGTTTAATAAATGAAAACAATAAATAAATACAGATAATGAAACAAAAAAATTATTATAAGAATTCGAATGGGATACTATGATAGGAAAAAAAATAAGAATTGAAAGAATTATAAATCGTAAAACAGGAAAATGTGTAATAGCACCAATGGACCATGGAATATCAGGAGGACCAATACCAGGACTAATTAACATGTCACAAACCATTGATTCAGTGGCAAGTGGTGGAGCAAACGCAGTATTAATGCACAAAGGTATGGTAACAAATGGACACCGCGGATACGGGAAAGATATTGGTTTAATATTACATTTATCAGCAAGTACCGATTTAAGTATAGACCCATACCATAAAGTTCAAGTAACAAGCGTAGAAAAAGCATTACAATTAGGAGCAGATGCAGTAAGTGTTCACATTAACATAGGATCCGAAAAAGAACCTGAAATGTTAAAAACCACAGGAAGAATAGCAGAAGAATGTGACAAATGGGGAATGCCATTACTTGCAATGATGTACCCAAGAGGTCCAAAGATTGAAAATGAACACGACCCTGACGTAGTTAAACTAGCAGCAAGAGTCGGTGCAGAATTAGGTGCAGATATTGTTAAAACAAATTACACAGGAGACCCTGATACATTCAAAGAAGTTGTTGATGGATGCCCAGTACCTGTAATAATTGCGGGTGGCCCAAAAATTGAAACAGACAAACAATTATTAGAAATGGTATACGATGCAATAGAAGTAGGTGGAGCAGGAGTAGCAATTGGAAGAAACGTATTCCAATCCAAAGACCCTGCAAAAACCACAAAAGCATTAGTGGAAATTGTACATAATAGACTCAGTCCTGATGAAGCATTAGAAATAATTGAAAACTAAGGAAGAAAAAACTATGAAATTTGCATGGATAAGACCTAAAGGAACATGGAATGATAGGAAAGAAGCTATTGTCAGTGCTTTAGAGTCAGGAATTGAATACATACTAGATTCAGATAATTCTGATACTATAAAAGATTTAGGAAATGTTAAAATCGTATCAGATAAAGACGATTCAGACATTACCCTGCTAGGAATTAATGAAAAAGTTTCAATAGTTGATGTTAAAAAAGCACAAGAAAATGGAAAAGAAGTAGCAGTTTATGTGGAAATTAACAATAAAGAAGATGAATTGTTAGTTTCAAAACTTGGTACAGTAGCAGATTATGTGATTCTAAAAGGTAAAAATTGGAAAGTCATTCCTTTAGAAAATATTATTGCAAGCCTACAGGATAGAAACTCAAAGATTATGGTAGATGTTCCAACATATGAAGAAGCTAAGTTAGCTCTTGAAACCATGGAACATGGATCAGATGGAGTTTTATTATCATCAAATGATGGAAATGAAATAAGAAAATTAGGTGCTTTAATAGAAAAGACTTCTAAGGAACTGTACGACCTTAAGGAAGCTACTGTCACCAAAGTTGAAAGTGTTGGTCTTGGAGATAGAGTGTGTGTTGACACATGTTCAATGATGGAAGTTGGAGAAGGAATGCTTATAGGTTCATTTGCCAGTGGGTTATTTATGGTGCACAGTGAATCATTAGAAAGTGAATATGTTGCATCAAGACCATTTAGAGTTAATGCAGGTGCTGTCCATGCATATGTTATGACTCCCGGAAATAAAACAAGATACTTATCCGAGCTCGAAGCAGGAGATGAAGTAATTACCATAAATACCAAGGGTGAAGCTAAGACTGCAATAATTGGACGTTCTAAGATAGAGAGAAGACCTTTAATGATGATTGAAGCTGAGAATGAAGGTAAAAAAATTAGAACTTTAGTGCAGAATGCTGAAACTATCCGGCTTGTTTCAGATAAAGGAGAACCAGTATCCGTTTCTGACTTGAAAGTTGGAGATAAAATATTAGCATATTTTACTGATGGGGCCAGACACTTCGGAATGGCAATTGAAGAACAAATTATTGAAAAATAAAATATAACCTTGTTTATAGTTTTTCTCTTTGTAATTCAATAAAAAATTATAATTCAGTACCCCCCCCTAGTTTTTAGGGATGGGTTATAAAACAAAAAAATATTTACCATTACTGATAAAGATTTCTTTATCATATCTTTTTTTTAAATAATTAATGAGGAAATGATTATGCGTACTTTTTTAGCAATAGAAATAGATGATTACATTAAGAATAAAATTAATGAAACTCAGCAAATAATTCAAGATGACGAATCTGCATCAATCAAGTATGTTGAAACAGAAAATATTCATTTAACTCTTAAATTCTTTGGAGAAATAAATGAAGACCAGCTGGACAAAATAGTTGAAATTACTGGTGAAACAATTGAAAAGTATGAAAAATATCCTCTTAAAATTGTTAATATTGGATCATTTCCTAATATTTATCGGCCAAGAGTTATTTGGACCGGTATTAAAGATAAAAATGTCACTGCAGGTTTAATCGAGGAATTAGATGAAAAATTTAATGAAATAGGTTTTGAAAAAGAGAGGAATTATGTGCCTCATATAACTATTGGACGTGTGAAACACATAGATAATAAGGAAAATCTTGCTAATACGTTGAAAAAGTTGAAAAAAAGATATCATGGGAAGATGGAAGTAAAGTCTGTCTGTATCAAATCCAGTAAATTAACACCGAATGGTCCAATTTATAAGAATATCAGAGAATTTAAGTTAGGAGATAAAAAATGAGAGTTGTTGTAGGAATTAGTGGAGCTAGTGGTGTAATCTATGGTATAAGATTACTGGAAGAACTTCAGAAGGTGGATGTGGAAACTCATTTAATTATTTCATCGATTGCAGAGGATATTATTAAGCATGAAACATCGTTTAGTGTTGATGATGTGAATAATCTTGCGGACTTTGTTCATGATGAAGATGATTTGAATGCAATTGTGAATAGTGGTTCTTTTAAATTTGACACTGCTATAATCATTCCCTGCAGTATGAAAACGCTTTCTGCGATAAGTAATGGTTATGGTGATAAAGTAATTACCAGAGTAGCTGATGTTACATTAAAGGAACGAAGACAATTAATTGTTGTTCCTAGAGAAACTCCTTTAAGAACTGTGCATCTAGAAAATATGACAGAGCTTAGTAGGGAAGGAGCTATAATATTACCTGCAATGCCCGGTTTTTATCATAACCCTCAAACAATTGATGACCAAATTAATTTCATTATTGGAAAAATTTTCGATATTATGAATATAGAGAATAATTTATTTACTAAATGGAAACAATAATATAAATTAAGAAATAACAAATATTGGAGACATCAAAATGTATTTCGAAATAACACCAGATGATGAATTCATCAAAACAGAAAAAGTACCAGGACCGACAAAAGAAGAGATAAGAGCATTAGTCATTAGTAAAACTAGGTTAACTGATGAGGATGTAGTAGTTGATGTTGGTTGTGGGACTGGCGGATTAACATTAGAATTTGCTAAGAGAGCAAGAAGAGTTTACAGTATAGATATGAACCCTGATGCTATTAAAACCACTAGGAGCAATCTGGAAAAATTTGGTGTTCAAAATAAAGTAGAACTTATAGAAAAAGAGGGTCTTGCTGCTTTAGATGATATTGAAGATTTCACAAAACTTATGATTGGAGGCAGCAACGGAAATATTGAAAATTTAATTGAAACCGGATATTTGAAGCTTCCTATAGGTGGTAGAATTATTATTACTTCAATAGTTCTTGAAACTGCTACTGATGCCGTGCATATGCTTAAGGAGTTAGGTGCAGAACCTGAAGTAGTTACATTAAATGTATCTCGTGGAACTATACTTGATAGGGGTGTTATGATGAAAGCATTAAACCCTATAACTATTGTTAGTGCTAAAAAAACATAAATCATCCCCCATCTTCTCTTAATATTTTTTTTTATTAACTATTTTTTTGGTGATATTATCTATAATGAATTAATAAGTGAAATAGAACCATCCGTTGAGGACAGAGAAAAGGTTTTGAATTTTTCGAATAAACTGATTGAAATTATAACTGATTATGCTGAAAGTAAAAATGTTGATATAACCTGTAGATTGGTTGGTTCAATGGCAAAAAATACTTCTTTAATGGGTAAATCTGATATTGATATTTTTATGACATTTCCTTTAACTTACTCTGAGGATAAGCTTAAGGAGTATGGGTTAGAGTTTGGAAATTATTGTATTGAGAAGGTTGGAGGTGTTCCTGAAATAAGATATGCATCTCATCCCTATACTACTGGTATTATAGATGGTTATGAAGTGGATTTTGTTCCTTGTTATAAAATTAGTGATTCAAGTGAACTGAAGTCTGCTGTTGATAGAACTATTTTACATACTGATTATATTCAGAGCCATATGACAGAAGATGAAACAAGGCAGGTGTTGTTACTTAAAAAGTTTATGGGTTCTGTCAATACTTATGGTGCTAATTATAAAGTTAGCGGTTTTTCAGGATATTTATGTGAATTATTGATTCTGGAATATCATAGTTTTGAAAATGTTGTTTATCATGCTGCAAATCATTGGCATAACAGGTACCGGATTGATTTGGAGGAGTATGGAACTAGTGATAAGTTTAAGGATCCTTTGATTGTTATTGATCCTGTTGATAAGAATCGTAATGTTGCTTCTGCCTTGTCTATGCAGAAATTTTCGGAGTTTATTGTTGCTTGTAGAAACTTTTTGTCAGATCCTAAAAAAGATTATTTCAGGGATCGGGTTATTTCTGTTTCAGGAGATGACTTGTGTGAAGAATTCAGGAAAAGAGGCACTGATTGTTATGTTTTGTCTTTTAATGTTCCTGATTTGCCTGATGATGTGATATATCCTCAGATAAATAAAACTATGAATTCTTTTGTTAAGGTTTCTGAGATGTATGATTTTAGGGTTATTGAAAATAGTTATTATATTGATAGTGATAATATTGCTCATATAATTCTGGAATATGAATTTAGTAGATTGTCCAATGTTAAAATTCATAATGGACCTCAGATTAGGTTTCATGAGAATGGTGTGAATTTTAAAAACAAGTACCCTAATGCTTATATTCGTGGCAATAAATGGATTTCTATTTCTGAACGAAAGTATACTAGCGTTCCTGAAATGATTGAGAACATTGTTAAAAAAGAAAATAGAAGTATTTTAAAACTAGGAAAAAATGTTAAGGATGAAATTACTGAGAATTATGTTTTAAGCAGTGTTTTTGATTTAATTGATGAAGAAAATAATGAGGATTATGAACAGTTGTTTATGCACTTATTCCCTGATTATAAGTTAGTCAGATAATTTTTTTTCATTATTTTCTTTCATAAACAAATTTTGGTACTGCATCATCAAATGGATCAAATGTTTCAATATTTTTTATTAGTGTTGATTTCATACTTACCTTTGAATGCAATGTAGATGGGAGTCTTAGTATACGTTTTAGGTCTATGGATACTTTTGTATCTGTGATATTCATGTTTATTCTGGCAACTGCACTTAAAACCTTATTATATCTTATTGGACCTATTTTTGAACGGAATGCTCCCCATGCATTATCTTCTAGTACATGACGGTGTTTTAGGACATCGTTTAATAATTTTTTATTTACATTGTCTAGTTTTGAATTTTTTGTTAAATGGAGTATTGTGTATTTTGACCATTTTGTAAAGTTCTTGGAATATCCGTATGGTATGATGAAGGGTTGTAAGTTTGTGAATCCTAATGAATTGGTTAAGTCGGGTTCTTTTGCTCCTATCACATATTGTACTATTTGACCTCTTAGTTCACTGGATGCTTCCATGATATTTTCATCTAGTATTCGTACATGGTATCCTCTGCCTGAGTATATCATGTTAATGTTTTTTAGTCCCATTTCTCCTTTTAGCACGTCTTTTATCATTAGAACTATTTCTTTTGCTTGATGTAGACATTTGTCACATACTTGGCCTTCTTTGCAGTCGCATGTTCTTATTGGAACATCTTTTGCATCTACATCGAATACTAGTTCGGATTTTTGCCAGCCTTTTCTTTGGTTAGGATTATTGTAGAATGCTACTGAGCAGTATGCTGCGAAGGGTTGTTTTGCTTTAATGAAGCGTTTTAGTCTTAGTGGGTCTTGAAATGTTTTGTATCTGTCGTTTGGTCCTTGTCCGAAGTGGTCGAATCCGAATTCTCTGCTGGTTAATGAATCTAGTACGAAGCTTGGTACATTATTCACATCCCATTCTTCTCTATAAAATATTTTTCGTTCATATTTTGATGCAGGTTTTAGTTCAATCTCCATTATTATCTACCTGCCCTTTATTTTGGTTGTCTTTTTTCATTAGTCTTCTTTTTCTGTTATAGAATGTTATTGGGTTTCCTATTTTTTTACAGTCCTTGTTGGGTGTGCATAGGTTTGGCATGTGTAGTTTTATTTTTTCGCAGCTCATTGGAGTGTACCATTGTGTTTCTCCTTCATGGTCTAATTTTAGTTCTGAGTGCATTCCAAAACCTAATTTTGAGTTTATGTTTATTTTTTCTTGGGGTTGATCTTTGAATAATGGTGGGCTGCATGCCTGTGCTGCTTCGTATATCATTGGTATTATTTCGTTGTGTGTTATTTCTAATGATGGGTCTACATCTGATATTTTCATGTTTTGTTCTTGTCTTGCAAATATTGATGGGCATAATCTTGAGTATGAGATGAATGGTGTTAAGAATAATACTATTGCATCATTTCTTCCACCACTTTTTATTCCTTGCATGCATTTTCTTACGCATGGTGGGAATGCTTCTAATTCATAGCTTACTGGTTTATCATCAATGTACTGGGAATTTCCTGTTGTGGCATATTTCATTGTTTGTGCTTCTTGTTGAATTTCTTTTATTTTTTCTGCTAATTCTATTAGTAGGGGGTTGGGTTCTACCATTCTTTCGGACATTTCGTGTACTGTTTCTATGTATTTTTTGGTGTTTAATCTGATTAGGTTAAGTAATAGTTTTGATTTGATGTTTACTCCTGCTGTTACTTCGTACATTGTTCTTGGGTCTCTGTTATGGATTAGGTGTCCAAATTCTTCTATAAAATCCTCATATTCTATTATAACTTTTCCATTTGATAGGAGTAGTTCGTTTATGTCAAGTTTTCCTAGATCGAATATTTCTTTTAGGTCTGTCCAGTGGATGTTGTTAGTGTCTATTAGTTGGTTTAGTGCTTTTCTTAGAATGCTTGATTGGAAATCGTTTGATTCTGATTTAAGTATTTCTAGTCTTTGTGAGATTATGTTTTCTTCACAGTCAAGTATTAATCTTGTTTCATGGCTATCTGGTCCGTATTTTAT
The DNA here is from genome assembly GCA_946537725.1 of uncultured Methanosphaera sp. Taxonomy (GTDB): domain Archaea; phylum Methanobacteriota; class Methanobacteria; order Methanobacteriales; family Methanobacteriaceae; genus Methanosphaera. Next base: position 23,110 of record CAMNFZ010000008.1, on the reverse strand, counting down.
TGCTATTGCTTGACATAATAGGTAGAATGCTACTACGTCGTATTCATAGATATCTGGATTAAAGAGGTATTCGTATTTTTTTTCGTTTGAATCTATTGTTTTTTTGAATAGGAACCATTCATATCTTGCTTGTGCTAATTCTTTGATGGTTTCTGGTAATGTTCGGCGGTCGCTTAAATTTTGTCCTCTTGTATGATTAACTATGTTGCTTAATAGTGGGTTGGGTTCGTCTAGTGATTCGACTTGGCCTAGTTTACTTACAATTTCTTTAGCATCACTGCTAAATGGATTTATATAAGGTGTTTTTATCATGATATTATAATATCTATATTCTATACACTAATAATATTTTAGAGAATTATTTATTTTACCAAATTTTTAGAAAATATAGCAAAATAGATAAGTTATTCTTAACATATATTATTATAACTTAATCAAAGAATTATTTTTTTAATTTATTAATGAAGTTAACTTTTTATTATTTATAATTAATTTGGGAGGATAAAATAAAATGAGCAAACTATTTATATCTTGTGCATTGCCATATGCTAATGGTCCTTGCCATTTAGGGCATTTACGTTCCACTTATATTCCTGCAGACATTTATGCTAGGTATAATCGTATGAATGGTGTAGATACTGTTATGGTATGTTCAACTGATGAGCATGGTACTCCTATTGCTGTAAGGGCAGAACAGGAAAATATCAGTCCGAAGGATATTACTGACAAATACCATGAATTAATTGGTAATGATTTGAAAGCCTGTAATATTTCATTGGATAGTTTTAGAAGAACAACAGATGAAACACATTATCAGATGGCTCAAGAGTTCTTTAAAGAATTATATGATAAAGGATACATATATGAAAAAACTATAGACCAGCTTTATTGTGATAATTGTAAAAGAAGTTTACCTGACAGATACGTTGAGGGTACTTGTCCACATTGTGAAAGTGAGGGAGCAAGGGGTGACCAGTGTGAAGTATGTGGTCGTCATCTAGATCCAACAGAACTTGTGGAGCCACATTGTCTTATATGTGATGGAACTCCTCATGTACAACAATCAGAACAGTACTATTTCAAACTTCATGAATTTGAAGAACCATTGAAGGAATGGATATATTCTAATGATAAATTGCCTAAAAATGTTAAAAACTTTGCCAAAGAATGGGTTAATGAAGGTCTTAAAGATTGGATTATGACTCGTGACATGAAATGGGGAATACCTGTACCTCTTGATACAGCTACAGACAAAGTATTATATGTTTGGGCAGAAGCATTTATTGGATACCAATCTTCTGCAAAAACATGGGCATTAAAACATGATTTGGACTGGAAAGAGTATTGGGATGATAAGACTGTTCATTTTATTGGTAAAGACATCATATATCATCATACAATATTTTGGCCTAGTATGTTAATGGGAAGAAATTATAAATTACCATATTCTGTTATTGGTGGAGGATATTTATCTCTTGAAGGACGAAAAATGTCCACAAGTAAAGGATGGGTGATATGGGTAAAAGATTTCCTAGATAAATTTAATAGTGACTTATTAAGGTATTATATGGTGATTAATGCACCTTTAAATAAGGATACTGATTTTTCATGGGATGATTTCCAGAGAAGAATAAATAATGAATTAACAGATAATCTTGGAAACTTTATTCATAGAACATTTACTTTTACAAATAAGTTCTTTGATGGAAAAATACCAGAGCCTGGAGAATATTCTGAAGATGATAAAGTATTTGAAGAAAAAATTAAGGCATTACCAGATATTGTTGCTAGTTGTATTGATAATTTTGAATTCAGAGATGGATTACAGGAAATTATGACAGTGACAAAGTATGCTAACAAATACTTTAATGATAAAAAACCTTGGAAGGCTGTTAAAGAAGATGAAGGCAGTGCAAGAACATGTTTATATTTATCAAACCAACTTGTTCATGAATTAGCAGTATTGTTAACTCCTTACATTCCGGAATCTGTTCAAAAAATACGTGAAGTAATTGGTATGCCTACCGAAAATGTTAAAGGATTTATGGACTTTGATAACAGAACTCCGGCTGTTTCTTGGGAAGAATCAAAGGTTTTCTTAGAACCTGGTCATGAGATTAAAAAGGCTAAACCATTATTTGCTAAAATTGAAGATAAAGTAATAGAAGAAGAAAAAGAAAAATTATATTCATTAGATGAAAATGAAGAGGATGAAAATATGAGTGACTTAATTAGTATAGATGAATTTGGAAGAGTAGACTTAGTTGTTGGACAAATTAAAGAAGCTGAACGTATAGAAGGTTCAAAAAACTTATTGAAATTACAAGTTGATTTAGGTGATGAAATAAGACAAGTTGTTGCAGGACTTGCAAAAAGATATGAACCTGAAGAGCTTATTGACAGAAAAGTTATTGTTGTTGCAAACCTTCAACCAGCAAAATTATTTGGCGTAGAATCAAACGGTATGTTACTGGCAACTGACAGCATGGAACTTTTAACAACAGAAGGAAATGTTGGTGAACATATAAAATGAGCGAATTCTTAGTGACACAAAGTGAGAAGTATTTAAAAGAGATACAGCATAAACCTATCCTTGCAGAAAGTATTGAAGACTTTGATGATTTTATTAATATTTACACATATCTTAAAATGAACTTGGAAAAACTGCAAAATCTTAGGAATAAGATGGAAATTAGGGGTTTTACTTCTCCTTATAGTGCTTTAAAAAGATTTGGTAAAGGAAATGCTAACCAGGAGATTATACCTGATGATGTGCATGATCAATCAAGACATGCACAATATTTCCGTATTAAAGCATCCAATAAAAAGAATATTTTAGACCAAGTCAAATCTGCTATTGCATCCCATAAAATTGCAATAGGTCACTTAGAAGAATATACTACTATTAAATGTAAAAAATGTGGACAAAACTATAAAAAGAACACTATTGAAAATATTTTAGAATTTAATGATGAATTTGATATTGAAGGAATACATTGTGAATGTTCATCAGAAGATTTTGAAATACATCCAAACAATAGTGGAATTTGTAGGTTAGAACTCATCAAATATTTACCATTAGGCGGAGAATATTTGTTAAAAAGATCACAGTTAACCAAGTACAGTCTTGAAGCATATAGAAATATTATTAAAGTTATGAAACAGGAAAAAAGAGGTTTGGTTAAAAGTGTTACTGTGATTGCAAAAGTTAAAGATGAAAAGAGTGATAAATGGATTAGTAAAAAGGCTAATATTGATTATGCAGATGAATCTAATTATGAGTTAGAACTGCGGAAAAGATATGGGCCAAATGTTAGAATAGAACTGTTACAGTTCAACCACAAAAAACCTTCTTTAATTAATGACAAATATGTTCAAAATGCATTAGCTATAGCTTATTTACAGTATTCAGAGAATATTGTTAACAAACATATTGATGATATTATACCTTCACATATCCGAAATATGGATAAGATCAGAACTTATCAGAAACTTTTGGAAGAAGCAAGAAATGATGCAAGTAAACTTGCACGTGAAGCTGATGAACGTATAGAGTTAGAAGAAGAATTAAAGTACATTAAATTGAAGAAAAATAATTTAATGAACAAGGACAGGGTTTTGGACAGGGAGTTAAGAGAAGACCTTGAAAAAAAGACCTTTATTAAAAAGCATTTTTATATGGATACTCCTAAAACTTTGCTCTTGTGGGATATTTTCAAATATTATTTAACCACTACTGAAAGTAGACGTAACAATTATTCTGGTCCATTTCCTAACCTTAGGCCAAATTTAGATTCTAATCAGATTAAGGTTTTTGAATATCATTTTCCGAAGGATGTTGTCACCCTGTTAAGAGATAATGGTGAAAATATTGATTCGTTAAGCAATATGAAAGAAACAATACAGTATAAATCTGAACTTGAAGGTAAAATAAAGAAATTACATCTTAAACCTAATCAGGAGGCTATTGGTGCTATAGCAATTAATAATAAGTGTGATATATCACTCAATAAGTCTGCAGAACTAATGCATGTTGATCCTAAAGAAGCTATTAAAGAGAAGAATGCTCTTAATAAAATTGAGAAGCCTACGACTAAAAAAGCCAAAAAATTCTTGGAATTAATTAATAAGTGATTTTATGAGTTCAAAAGTACATGTTACAAAACCATTGTCTTCAAAGTTAATTATTGAAATTTTAGATGAAAATCCTGATCTTGAAGAAATTAATTGTCCTTTGAGCTTATATGAACGAACTTCTGAAATATATTTGGATGCTTTAGCTGAGTTAGGAGTTTCAATAAATATTATAGAAAGCAGAGGACGGCCAAAAAAATATGATGATACTTTAAAGGAAGAGATTGATGAGATGTTACAATCAGGATTGAGTGTTAAAACCATTGCATCCAGATTAAATATTAGTAGTAAAACTGTTTATTATCTTAAGAAAAATAAGTTAAAACAAGGTCCTAAATCTAAATATTCTGAAAAAACTAAAAAGGAAATTTTTATGATGAGGGATAATGGTACTCCTGTGAAGAAAATATCTGAAAAATTGGATATTCCTATTCGAACAATTTATTATATTCTTAAAAATAATAATTTAAATGATTAAGAGGGTGGATTAATTGAATTCAACACAATTATTGTTAACCTCAGGTTTTTGTGGATTGATTGCGTTTTTGATTACGTTTTTAGTTATGCCTACCTTAATTAAAAGATTGAAGAATGCTGATATTGTGGGTAAAGATATACATAAGTTATCCAAACCTGAAGTTGCAGAGATGGGTGGTATTGGAATCTTGTTAGGTTTTGCCATTGCAATTATGGTTGGGGTTTATTTATGTCCTGAATGGCAATCGCAGTTAACTATTACTCTTATTGTTATTTTACTTACGGGTATAATTGGTATGGTTGATGATTTGATAATGTTAACTTCTAAGGAAAAGTTGATATTATTGTGGATTGCTGGTTTGCCTATTATGTGGGTTACTCCTCCTAATGTTGGTATTGTTTATATGTTAATCATACCGGTTGCTGTTTCAATTGCTTCTAATCTTACTAATATGTTAGCTGGATTGAATGGTATTGAAACTGGTCTTGGTATAATTGCTTTGACATCTTTAACGTTTTCATGTGTTATAATGAATAAGTTTGATGTTGCAATTATATCTTTTTCAATGTTGGGTGCTTTGATTGCATTTTTATTCTTTAATAAGTATCCTGCAAATGTATTTCCGGGTGATGTTGGAACATTAATTATTGGTGCTTGTATTGCTATCATTGCTTTTATTGGGAGAGTTAAAATTATTGCGTTTATTGTTTTGTTGCCTAATATTATTGATGGTTTGCTTAAGTTTTATAGTGCTGGAGTTATGGAACGACAGAATTTTAAACCTACTCAGGTTGATGAGGAGGGACGGCTTGTTGCTCCATCTTCTGGATTTAATTCTTTAATCAGATCTATTCTGAAAAAACCTATGAAAGAGAATGATGTTGTTCATATTATTTGGATTATTGGGATTGTTTTCGGTTTAATAGGTATTATGGTTGCTTATTTCGCTAAAGGAAATATTATATAATCATTTATACCCATTTTACTATTTTTGTTTTTATTTTTTGATTGTTTATTTGTATATTTTCGTAGTATGTGTCGTTGCTTTTTTTGTTGTATGTTTCTGCGATTGTTTTTCGTACGTAATAGTTTACTCTTGAGCCGATTATGTATTTTTCGTTTGAATTTAATTTTGTGTTTGTGTGTAGTGTTACTTGTAATTCTATTTGGTTATTTGATTCTGTTAGATTTATTTGGATTATTTTTATTTCTGTGGGGTTTAGGAGTTTTGGATAGTTTTCTTGATAATTGTTGAATGTGTCGTTGTAGTACATTGCGTAGGCGTTTTTATCTATTCCTATTTGTGCTCCTACTTGTGCTGATGTTAGTATTATGTTTTTTTCTGTTTGGTCTGTGATGGTTGTTAGTGTGATTGTTAGTATTAACAATATTATGGATATTATAATGATGTATTCTACTGTTATTTGTCCCTTATTATTCATTAATGTCCTCCTTGTTTTATATGTTATTTTAATCGTGTTTTTATTAATTTTTAGTAATATCTACTGTATTATTATTTTTAGTGAAAGTATATACATTACCTGCGTCTAAATAGTAATTATTTTGTTTTAATATGTGGTTTGGAAGAAGATTGGAATAGGTTAATTGATAATGGGAGTTAATGTAAACGCCGGTATTGTTTATTTTTAAAATGTAAGTTTCCTTGTTTATTTTGGAGGGTAACTTATATTGTATTGAGTAGCCATTCTCGTTTTGATATACTTTGTTTATTATTTCACTGATATCATTTGTTATGATTCTTGATTCTTTTCGATTTTGGGTTTCGTCTATAGCTGTGAATTCTGTTATTGATAGTGATAAAAGTAATGAAAAGATGATTATTAAAAACATTAATGATATCAATATTTCAATGTTAAATATTCCTTTTGAATCCATAATTATTATTAAATGTTCAATTATATAAATATTTTAATGAAAAGTATTATATATTAAAAATTATAAAATATTAAATGAAAAAATATATACAATGTTTAAGGAGTGAAGAATGGTATTATGAAATTAAAAAAACGTGACAACAAAGAATTACTAATACAATTCAAAGAAACATCAAACCCCAAAGAATTAGATGAAATGCTAACAAACTTTGAAAGCAATATGAACAAAAAACAATTAAAATACTTCCTAAAAGAATCAGAAAACCCATTCATATACTTTCTAGAATACGCCAAACCAGAAGAATTAATAAAAGAATTAGAATTAAAAAAAGAATACAACCTAACACCAGTCACATGCGTAATAAGCAACATGAACTACATAACATCAACAATACTAAGAAAAATCAGACACAAAATCTGTTACAACGACACATTCATAGTAAACTGCCACCTAAATTCATACACAACACTTAAAACAAAAGAAACAATAGAAGAAGAAATAAGCTTCAGATTAAAAAATATAACACACTTAGAAATAGATCCATACAAACCAGTATGGATAATCGACGTTTACATAGTAGGTGATATAACCGGAATAAACATTACAAGCAAAAAACACAACAGAATCAGATATGACATGTGGACATAAAAAAAATAGGTTTAACCTATTTTAATTTTTTGACAACAAATCAAACAGTTTATCTTTTAATTCAAGAATTTGATTACTACTAGGCTGATTTTTATCTATATCCAACAAGGAAATAATTCTATCATCATCAATAGAGTTAAAACCCATATTTTGCACATAACCATTCAATTTATCCGCCAAAGAAACATCCTCAATATCATCAGGATTTAAACCCAAATATCTAGGTAACTTATTTGAAGAAGGAAACATCGTTATTCCCCTTACCTTCTTACGCTGCCCCTGCCTTCTTTCCATGATTGTACTATAATCATCAGTTAAATAAGGATCAATAAACGGAATACCAACATCACTTAATGATATTACTTTAATATCACTGAATGATAAAGGAGTATCAATCATATCAGCAGATCTTGAAGCAATAGTTCCACCACTTCTATGAACTCTCGGACCTTCACCAATATGCATTCCTGCCTCTACCATTCCTGCCCTAACCGGACTCGCAGCCGTGTATGTTAAAATAAGTGCAGTAGGTGTTAAATATTCCATTAATTTTGTGAAAAAATCTACTGAATATAATTCAGGACATTTAGCCGGACTAAACGGATCTAAAAATACAGCATCATATTCCTTTTCATTACAATTTTTTATATAATCTCTTGCATCACAAACATGAATATTTAACTTTATATTTGATGGTATATTACTTAAAACTTTATTATAATGCAAATAACCTTTATCTATCAAATAAGATTCTATGGCTTTTTTAACATAACTATGTGATTCACAAATATCAGGTATAAACAAGGTGGTTGCAATAGTTTCTAAGGATGATTCAACCATATCAACCTCAATTTCAACATCACAATCATTTAGATAATCCAATAAAGCTGAAACATTATACCCTATTCCACTACAAATATCCAGTACTTTAATTACTGAATTTTCTTTTGCTTTTTCCAAAAGTTTAGATGGTATGACAAATTTTTCAAACGCTTCAGTACGTGCACCAAATTTGCTGTGTAATGTCTCTGATTCGTCATTTCTCTTATCTGAAGATAAAGTATACGAACCATCCTCTGTTCTAATTAAAAATCCTGCTATCTCATCTTTAAATAATTCTCTAGCATCTTTATGTCCATTAGCTTCTAATTCGAATACTTCACGAATAATTTCTTTGTTTTGAGAATTAATTTCAAGCCTTGACGATTCATCACTATTCATAAGTACACCATATTTATAGGAATAAAAAAAATATATCCAAAAAATATACCCTTCATTTTGTAATAATTATATATTAGTTATAACATTCAAACATAATAAATATTTATATTATAAAACAAATTACATAAGTACTTTAAATATAAATCAACAAAAATAATACCAATATAAGGTGATAATATGAATAAAAAAATTATAGCAATAATAATAATATTAATTGCAGCAATAATCGCAGGATACACATTTTTCTATGCACCTTATCAAGAAAAAGTTCTATCTGAACAATATGATGGAAACTTACAAAATGCAAGTGCTATCGAAAAAGACCTAGTATCAATAACAGAAAAATTCAATACCCAAAACAGTACAGATGTCGATGTATTAATCAACACAATAAATAATGAGATAATGCCAAAATATTCTGAAGAAATTAAAGTACTAAATGAAACTTTAAAATATGCAAACAACAACGAAACGAAAGAACAATATATCGCCAATCAAACTAAAAGATTAGAATTGGAATCTAAAAATTTAAACGCAACTGTTTCAACATTAAATGCTATTTCACAATATGTTAAAGGAGAAAAAAGTCCAGAAGATGCTCAAAGTTCAATAAACCGTGCTAACATTGAAATGGAAGATAGTGTAAAAGAGTTAGAAACAGTAAACAATAACATTAAAAAGATATTAAATGATAATCCAGAGTTTAGTCAAATGTTACATAATTTGAATTTAGAAAAAACATTCTATGGAGAACAAAGAGCAAACAATCAAACACCAAGTGTTGCAAATAATACTACAACAGTTTAACCACCCTCTTTTATTATTTTTTTAAAATAAACTATTTTTTAGAAAAAAAATAATAATAAGTTTAAATAAAATAAATAGTATCTATTAATTACATAAGTAATACAATGTTTTAATTTTGATAATTAAATGATTAAAGGATGTTTAAAAAAATGAAAACATTTAAAATGTACGTTAAAACAACAATATATAATGAACAGGATAAAATTCTTCTTCTAAAAAAGAAAGAAGAGGAAGATAACAAGCCTATTTGGGATTTACCTGGATCTTTATTTACTGAAGAACAAAGTTTTGATGAAACGGTAATCAATAATGTTCAAAAAGAAATAGGTTACTATGTATATCCTGGAAAAATCATAGGAATCTCTGATTATTCAGATAAACAGGAAAAAGAAGTCAACGTGATTATGGAAGGAACTATTTTAAATGGAGAATTACTTCTTTCAAAAGACTATGAAACCCACACATGGGTAGCTATTGATAGAATAAGTGATTACCCTCTAGCACCATGGTTAAATGAGTATATACGAAACAATAAAAATCCATTCAAAGATATTGAAACAGAAATAGAAGAAATTACATCACAAAAACAGAGCAGACGTGGAAGTATACAACCGGATTTATGGAACCCATTTAAATCTAGGGATAAATCTGAAGATAATACCAACAATAATACAACAACTGTTGATACTGGTGCAAAAAGCTCTTTCAGCATTTTAAAAGATGCTATTAAAAGAACGTTCCATCCTCAACAGGTTCATGTTACCCAAACAACTCCAACATCTGAGGAAATACATCAAAACATAACAGAAGAAGAAACAGAAGATGACAACTTTGTTGATAAATTAAACATTCGATTCAAAAAAGAAGATAAAGAAGAAGAGGAATATCTTAATGAAATAATAAGTAAGGACAATACAGATGATATCATTATAGACCACAACGAAAAGAACACCACAGACGACATCATCATAGACCACAACAAAAAGGACACCACAGACGACATCATCATAGAACATGACAAAAAGGACACTGCAACCGAAAACATAGACCATGTTGTTAAAGAAGAAAAGACTGTTTCAAATGAAGAAATCATTCTAAAACCTAAATTTGAAAATAAGAAGATTTTCGATATGAATATCAACAGACAACAAAATATGAGAAGCAGTATCGATAAGATTAAAAATCCTATTAAAAAACAAGTCCAAAACATAACCTTAAAAGAGCCTGAAATAAAAATCATACGTAAAAATGAAGAAACACCTCATATTAGAACAGAAAAAGAGTCAAAAGAAAAAGTAAGTTTCAATTCTGAAAACATTAACAGAATAGGTTGGAAAGAACGATTAAACAGAATTAACCGTACTGAAGCAAACAATACTCGGAAAGAAGCTCCTCGCCCTAAAGGTCAAAGAAAATAATTTTTCTTGACCCCCCAACATCCTTTATTAATTGAAAACAGCTATTTTTATTATAATTTAAATCTTAATTCCAATATAATTAAGTGTTAACAATATTATTTCAATACCCACATAACCAACAGATATGAAATAAATAGTAGTTAATATTCCGGCTATAAATCCTAAAATCATAAGATAAGAATCTTTTTCCAGTATACTTAATGATAACATTAGCATAGACAATGCTGGTGTAAAATCCGTAAATGGAATAGGAAGAGGCAAGAATAATAATAATGATAAGAATATAGTGAATAAAGCATTTAACACTATCATATACCGTTTAGAATATAAATTTCCCCTTGGCTTGGAGATTTTTTCCAAATATCCAAAAACTTTTTCCAAAACTTCAAATAGTTTCAGAATATTTTCTTTAGATATTTCATATTTTCCAATAAAATCCGGTAGATAAAGAGATTTATTTCTTAGAAAAGCAATTTCTAATAAAATTATCAAAATTCCAAAGGGAGTACTACTCCCCGGAATTGAAACTGGAATTAAAAATGGAGCCAACAGTATAATGATTAAAAGTTGAACTCCTTCACTAGATAGAACTTTAGTTAATTCACTTAAAGTTATATCCCCTTCAGGTAATGTTTTTTGAATTTCCTCTAATTTTTTGGAAGTAGCTAGTGATTTTCCAGTTGATACTTGTAGCATAATATCCCTAATTGGTTATTTTTTTTACAATACAATGAATTTTGATATTATTAGTTTTTAAATTTTTGTATTATATTTGAAATGTCTATTTCATCAATATTAGGTATGGCTTCTGTTGCACCGGTCTGAGTAGTTGATTGGGCTGCAACATAACTTCCAATTATTCCTGATTCTTCAAGGGAATATCCTTTTAGGTAAGCATAGAGGAATCCTGCATTGTATGCATCTCCGGCTCCTGTAGTATCAATTGCATTTACTTCGAATATTCCTATGTTATATTCTTCATCTTGTCTTTTTATGAAGGATCCTTTTGTTGAACGTTTTACAACCAAGATTTCTACTTTGGGAGCTATTGTTTCAACTGCTTTTCTAAATTCGGTTTCACCAGTTGTTATTAGTAGTTCTGTTTCGTTTATTAAGAGTATGTCTGTGTAGGATATTAGTTTGTCCATGAATTCTTTGCCTTTGTTTACATACAACATTCCGGGATCAAATGAAACTGTTACTTTTGAAGATATTTCTTCAAGAAGTTCAAATTGTGTAGTTATGGAAGGATCATTAGGATTTAAACCTACAAATGATGTTAAGTGTAATATTTCAGTATTTAATATGTAGTTTCTGTTTATTTCGTCGTTAGATATTTTGTCATTAATTTTTGGAGTTACGTAAAGTTTTCGATTTCCTTCATTATCTACAAAACCTATTACTTCGCCTGTTTCTCCTTTGGATTCTATTAGATGATCTGTGTTTACGTTGTTTTTTTCCAGGTATTCTTTCATCATTTTTCCGTTAGAGTCTTTGCCTATTTTTCCTATGTATCCTGCGTTTAATCCCAGCTTTGCTGTTCCTATTATTGTGTTAGATGCAGAACCTCCACAAGATTTTGTTTCTTCGTAGATAAATGTTTCACCATCTTCTGGTGCAAATTCATTTACTTTGCATAATCTGTCTACGTTTAGTGCACCCCAACCTATGATATCAAACTTCATTTCTTGACCCCTATTTATTCTAAAATGTCTTTAAGATGGAATTTGTATTTTCCTAGGTTTCCTCCATAGTTTCCGGCTGATACTTTTAAAACTCCGTCTATTCCGTTTAGTGCTTCTATTCCTTTTTTCAATGATTCTTCGGCGTTTTCTAGGGTTAATGCGTTGATTACTATTTCTGGTATGTAGTTTACTCCTTCTTCTACTTTGGATTCGTCGCCTATTTTTTCTTTGAGTGATGGACAGTATGGGTGGTTTGTTGTTGGGCCTATTTCCGGATAATTTGTTTCTACTTTTGATCCTGCTGAGCATATATCGAATGGTGTGCATATTCCTTCGACTTTACTTAATGCTTCTAATGATTTGTATCCTGCTTCAAGTACTGCTTGTTTTGTGCTGCAGTAATACCAGAAGTTTACTCCCATAATTCCTTCCATGCAGCCTACTTTTTGTTCTATGTAAAAGTCAGGTACGCATATTGGGACTCTTATCATTGTTCTTCCATCAAATTCTTCGGTCCATTCATATCCGTCCCCACAATGTCCTACATGTTCTGTTGTATCAATGTAATCAAATGGGTTTATTGATGCATCAAATATTTTTACGAAAGGTTTAACGAGTATGTCTTGTCTGATTCTGAATGATAGTTCTTTGTCAAATTTGTTTAAGTCTTTGGTGTTGTACCAGAATTGTATGATTACTCCCGGCCTATTGTCTGGTGTTTCTTCAGGGGATAAGAATTTTTCTACTCCTGATTCTGTTCTTCCTATTACTGTTCCTGGTGTTGCACTAGCATCGTATGCTATTTTTTCAATTGTTTTATCGTCTTCGGCTGTTACAATCATCCTTACACATGTTCCGGTAAATGCTTCACAATAAGTATCTTCTATTTCAAAATCCATATTTTCACTATCCTAAGTTTCCTATTTTTTGTCCTCTAACTATATTTCTTATTTTTTTACTTTGATTATTTAATTCTTCAATATTGTTTTCGGTTATTATATCAATTGATGCTTTGTTTACAAGTAATTCCTGGGAAATTTCTTTGTTTGTGGAATAATTTAGTATGGTTTCTAGTGAATTTTCGTTATATTCACTTATAAAGTCGTATACTCCACTGGTTCCTTTGTTGTTAAATATGTCTGCTATTAATGCTAAAATCAGGTTATTTGTTGATGTTATTGATATTGCTGCCGAGTTTATTGAATGAATATTACCATTAAATGAAATGCTTATTCCATCGTTCTCTTTTGCATATTCTAATGCTTCACAATCAGTAATACTATCTCCACTATACATTAGGTTTGATGGTTCGTAGTTATTTTTTTCTACAATGTCAAGTATTGCATTTCTTTTACCTATTCCTCCAACAGGGGTTACGGAGTCTATTAAGTTGTTTATTTCCATTTTAGAGATAATTTTGGTGAAAAAATGATTGATATTGTCGAAACTACTGTCAAATAGTATGTTTTCATGTATAGAAATAAGTGAATCTTGTTCTTTATTATTTAAATCGTATTTGTCAAGTTCTAATTGTGTTGAATAAGTATTTTCATAGTTAAAACCGGTTTTATCACATAATGCTTTGATATATTGGTTATAACTTGTACTTACTATGTAACATGGCATTATGTTCTGAACATAACTTATCATCTGATATGCTCCATCCACCATGTTAATATTATCTTCAGAAAATTCTATAAGATCTTTTTCTGTTATACCATAAGCTTTAAAGAAGGGCAAAATAAGTTTTAATGTACTTCCGGCAAGATAACCTTCAGTATTTTTTTCAACAAGCATATCATCATAATTACTTAATATGCTGAAGAATTCCCCTCCTTCTGGAATAAAATAATCTGATATTTCATAGGCATTATCATTTATAGATAATGGTCCTTCACAATCAGTTACATAAAATTTATCACTCATAAATAAAACACCATTAAAGAAAGTTAATTATATAATTATGTATATCAAAAGAAACATATTAAATTATAATATAACTTTTTATTCTGGTGAATCATGAATCGTATGAATAAAATTATAAAGGGAATATTAATTGTTATTTTAATTGTTGCTATTTTACAAGTTACCTACCTAGTTGTATTCCATAACCCAGGACAAGATTATACTGAATTTTATATTCTTGATAATAACAATGATACCCTGAATTATCCTACAAACGTTTCTCAAAATTCTGTTGAGAAAGTAATCATTGGGATAACAAATCAGGAACATCAAGATATGAATTATACAATTATAGTAAGTAAGGATAATCAAACAATAACAAAATTCAATGAAACATTGAAAGATAAAGAAACAAAAGAATTTCCATATTATATTGATAACACAAAGAATATAGGTATAAATCAGAGCATAAACTTCAACTTGTATAAGGGAAATGTTTCATTACCGTATAGATCATTATATATCAGATATAATGTGATTTAATAGAGCAAAGGGAATAGTAAAGAGAGGACAAAGAGATGAAAGATAAAAGATGTATAGTAACCGGTGGTGCAGGATTTATAGGATCGCATATTACTGAATCATTACTTAATCAGGGTGCTTCAAAAGTAACCATAATCGACAACATGTCCACTGGGAAGATTGAAAACTTAAAAGAACTTGATCATGATAGGATAGAACTGGTTTGTGGAGACATAAGCGATTTAAATTTAACCACAATATTTGAAAACCATGATTACATATTCCATGAAGCCGCACTTGTAAGTGTACCTGAAAGTATAGAAAATCCTGTTAAAACAAACAATACCAATATTAAGGGAACATTTAATGTTTTTAAGGCAGGATGTGAAAATAATATTAAAAAAATAGTATGTGCATCTTCTGCAGCAGTATATGGAGAGACAGAAGTTTTACCTAATGTTGAAACATTACCTTTAAAGCCATTATCCCCATATGCAGTTTCTAAAGCTACAATGGAATTATATGCATATACTTTTACCCAAACATACAATCTGCCGATTACATGTTTAAGATATTTTAATGTATTCGGTCCAAGACAAAGCGTTGACTCAGCATATAGTGGTGTTATACCAAAATTCATAACCACATTACTTAAAGGTGAACAACCAATTATTTATGGTGACGGTACTCAAACCAGAGATTTTGTATATGTTAAAAACATTGCAGATGCCAATATTAAAGTGGCCGAAAATGATGTTACAGGCGTTTATAATATTGCTCATGGCAATACCATAAATATCAGGGAATTATTAGAGAAAATATGCGATATTATGGGATACGATTTTAATCCAAAATATGAACCTGTTCGTGCAGGAGATATTAAAAACTCTTTTGCAGATATCAGTAAGGCTCAGAAAGATTTTGGATACGAAAACGAACACGATTTTAACAAGGAACTTAGAGAAACTATTAGATTTTATGAAAAAGAATTTGAAAACTAAATCTTTTATAACTTTTTTTTGTAGACAATGGGATTATTATGATTTCAAATATTAAAAATTTAATCAAACGAAATGAATATAAGAAAGTATTTGAGAACATTATTTCCCTCACAGGATTACAATTTGCCAGTTATATTCTGCCTTTAATCACATTGCCCTATTTGACATTTGTATTGGGACCTGATAAGTTTGGGTTAACACAGTATGCTATTTCATTAATCACATATTTTCAAATGTTCACAGATTATGGGTTTAATCTTTCTGCTACTCGTGAATTAGCAATAGTGAGAGAGGATAAGGTAAAGGTTTCTGAGATTTTTAGTTCTGTGATGTTTATAAAGATTTGTTTAACCGTTTTGAGTTTAATTATATTATTAGCAATCATATCATTTATACCACGGTTTGGTAGTGATGCAGATGTGTACCTGTTAACTTTTGGGATGGTTATTGGTTATATGCTATTTCCCACATGGTTATTCCAGGGTTTGGAGTACATGAAGTATACGAGTATTCTGAATATTTTGGGAAAAGTCATATTTACTGTGTTCATATTTTTATGCATACATCATAGTTCTGATTATCTGCTGGTTCCTATCATTAACTCAATTGGTTATATTATTGTGGGAATTCTTGGAATATATATTGCTTTAACAAGATTTGATATAAAAATTATCAGACCAACCTCTGCTAATATTAAGTATCATCTTAAAGAGGGTTGGCATGTATTCGTATCAACTATTGCAATAAACATGTATACTACAACGAATACGTTTTTATTAGGATTGTTAACCAATAATACTCTTGTTGGATATTATAGTATTGCCGAGAAGATTACTCTTGCAGTGAATGGATTATTTACTCCTGTATCTCAGGCATTGTTCCCATTTATCAGCAGGAATGTTGAGAAAAAGGATGATAGAACAAATATTTTATTTATACGTAAATTAAC
Source organism: uncultured Methanosphaera sp. (assembly GCA_946537725.1). Taxonomy (GTDB): domain Archaea; phylum Methanobacteriota; class Methanobacteria; order Methanobacteriales; family Methanobacteriaceae; genus Methanosphaera. Next base: position 6,446 of record CAMNFZ010000008.1, on the reverse strand, counting down.
TAAATTAGCTGCAGTATTGGGTTTAATCTTTTCTGTAGGCTTATTCATATTTGCTGATCCTATTATTAGCATAATATTTGGTGCAGAATATCATAATTCAATTATTATATTAAGGGTACTGTCCATATTACCGTTAATGGTGTCTTTAAGCAATGTATTTGGTATTCAGACCATGATTACATTTAATTACAAAGAAGCATTTACAAGAATTGTGATACTGGGTGGAATAATAGATATAATACTGGGAATTACCCTGATTACATTACTGCAGGAAGTGGGAATTGCCATATCATTTGCAATTACTGAAACATTCATTACAGTTGCAATGTTGCTCTTCTTACAAAATCATGACATAAAGATATTAGGAAAACTATCATCCGAATAAAAAACAGAGGGAGGATTAGAATTTTGCCATTCGATTATATAATTGTTGGAGCAGGAATTACGGGCATAACTGCTGCTGAAGAACTTTCAAATGTCCTGAATAAAAAGGTTTTATTGATTGATAAACGTTCCCATATCGGTGGAAACTGTTATGATTATATAAATCAAGAAGGTACATTAATCCATAAATATGGACCACACATCCTCCACACAGATAGTGATGAGGTATACGATTACTTGTCACTTTTTACTCTGTGGAACATTTATAATCATAAAGTTCTTTATAAAATACAGGACACTCTTGTTCCAGTACCATTCAACCTCATTAGTATAGATAAATGTTTATCTAATGAATCGGAGAATATTAAGAATGCATTGCTTGACCAGTATGAAGTTAACAGCAAAATACCAATTAAAGAACTTAAAAATTCATCAAACGAATATTTAAGGTTATTAGGTAATTTCATTTATGATAATGTGTTTTTAAAAGATTTTAAAAAGCAGTACGGACTTAATGAAGAGGAGATAGAGGAATTTATTGACAAAATGTTACCCTTTAACTTATCCTATGATTGCAGATATTATAAGGATAATCATCAAGTTGTTCCAGCACATGGTTATACTAACATGTTTGAAAATATGCTTTCAAGCCATAATATCACAATACTCCTAGAAAAGGATTATCATGAAATTTTAAGTATAGATTATGAGAATAAAAAGATTTTTTATGAAGACAAGGAGTTTAAGGGACATTTAATCTTTACTGGGATGATTGATGAGTTTTTCAATTACAGGTATGGTGAACTTCCTTACAGATCACTGATTCTGCTTAATGAAGATTTAGATGATGTTATTTTCCAGGAAAATGCTACAATTCATTACCCTGACGAGTATCATTTTACAAAGATTACTGAATTTAAATATTTAACGGGACAACAAACATTTAATACAACGATTCAATTTGAATTTCCTACTGAATATGATATAAACAATGAAGAACAAAATATACCATATTATCCAATAGATTTAGAAAAAAATATGGCACTTTATAAAAAATACCTGAAATTAAGTGAAGAATACGAAAATGTTACATTTATTGGAAGATTAGCCGAATACAGGTTATTGCAAATGGATGAACTTGTTAAAAAAGTTCTTGATTTAATTAATAATAAATTCGCAAATTTATAATATTAAGCTACTAAAAAAAAATGTGATTATATGAGCACTGTCAGAACCCTTGTAAAAAATACCAGTGTATTGTTTTTATCCCAACTAATTAGTTATGTACTGGCATTTTTTTATACATTATACTCAGCAAGATATCTTGGAACAACAAACTTCGGTATCATTTCTTTTGCAACTGCCATTTCAGGATTATTCGCCATATTTACTGATCTGGGTTTATCAACATTAACAATACGAGAGGTAGCTAAAGATAAAGATAAAACTGCCAAGTTTTTAGGAAACCATGGAAGTATTAAACTTATATTATCAATAACTACCATGCTTGCTTTGATAATATTCGTAAATGTCGGCACATTCAATGAAGTAACCAAGAATGTTGTGTATCTGATTGGTTCTTCAGTAATTATTAATGCATTTGGAGGAATTTTCTCATCATTATTCAGAGCATACGAACAGATGGAATACCAGTCAATATCAGAGATATTGAATTCAGTAATTCTATTTGTGGGAATTCTTATATGCGTATTTACTAAACAATCAGTTATTGGTGTTGCATTAGTATATGTTATTGCATCTTTAGCCGTGCTAGTTTACAATTTTGCAGTAAGTACAAAAAATTATGGTTTAATACATTTCCAGGCAGATTTTACATTTTGGAAATATATGATATTAACTGCTTATCCTTTAGCTATAACAAGTATTTTTGCACTTATATCATTTAAAATGAACACTATACTGTTAAATATGTTGGCAACCAGTGCTGCTGTGGGAGAGTATACTGCTGCATTTAATCTGATGCAGGCTTTAATATTTATTCCAACAGTATTTTCTACTGCTATAATGCCAATATTTGCTAAGCTGTATGTGGATAGTAAGGAAATGCTGGCTTACTCGTATAAAAAATCGTTGAAATACTTGACAATTATCAGTATGCCTATAGCTGTGGGAACAACAGTATTGTCCGGAAAGATTATTACATTCATTTATGGTCCTGCATATGTTAACACTATCCCCGTGCTTGAATTAATTATATGGGCACTTCCTGCTATATTCCTAAGTTATATCCTGGGAACTAGTATTGCTTCCATTAACAAACAGCACGAAACGGTTAAGGCAACTTTCATGTGCCTATTATTCAGTACTATAGGAAATTATATTTTAATAAAAATGTTTGGTGGTGTTGGTGCTGCGATGATTACCGTACTTAATGAAGTGAGTATGGTGATATTTTACATGTATATCATGCATAAATATGGATATTCAGTACCATTAAGAGATATACTGACAAAACCGTTTATTGCTAGTGTATTGATGGGTATTGTAGTTTATGCTTTAAACCTGGAATTGTTTACTAGTGTAATAATTGGAATGGTAGTGTATTTCATATGTATATTTGTCATTAAGACCTTTGATAGTGATGATTGGAAGATTATAAAAGAATTGATTCCTGAAAAAATTATTAAGAAATTTAATTTGTGATTACTATGATGAGTATTATTTGTGTTTATAATAATAAGAATATTCTTGATGAGTATTTGATTAAAAGTTTGAACACACAGACAGAAAAGTATGAATTAATATTAGTGGATAATAGGAATAATGAGTTCACCAGTGCTTCTTCTGCATTAAATTATGGTGCAGGTCAAGCTCATGGTGATTTTCTGGTATTTGCTCATCAGGATATTTATTTTTCTGATAGAGATTGGATTAAAAACACGTTGGAACTATTATATACTTTGGAGAATGTTGGGATTGTAGGTGTTGCAGGTAAAACTGTTGACAGTATTGTTAGAAGTAATATTAAACAGGGCTTAGATCCTGTTGATGTTTCTCCATTTAAACTTGATACTCCCGAGAAGGCAAGTACTGTTGATGAATGTTTGTTCATTATACCCAAGGATGTGTTTGATAAAACAGGATTAAATGAGGATTGTGATGACTGGCATTTATATGCAGTTGATTATGTGTATAATATTAAAGATAATGGTTTTGAAGCATATATTATTCCTACTGAGTTAGAGCACAGATCTAAGGGTGCGTCTATGAGTGAAGGATATTATTCTACTTTACCAAAGTTACAAAAAAAGTATTTTAAGAAGGGGTTGATTCGTACTTGTATGGGTGATTGGTTTACTTTTGTCCCTATACGTTTACAGAGGTTTGTAAAGAAATTTAAGAATTATTAGTGTTTAATTCTATTAAGAAAGTACAACAGTCATCATATTTTGAGGTACATTCAACTTCTTCTACTGACACTTCTTTTTTATAGAATTCCTCAAATATACCTTTGAATACCCCTTTTGTAAGATTACATAGTGTCATATTGTATTGTAATCCATTACATTCGTTACAATCATAATTTTTTAAGATTAAAGGATTATCACTGCTTAATTTGACATGGCCTAATCCTAGTTGTTCAAATTTTTCTATTATAGCATCAATTAGTTGATCGAATGTTTCAAATTCCAATGAAGCATATATTTCTTTACCCACATTTTTTCCCGTTTCAACTTCCAAAGGTTCCAGTTGAAGTCCATGAACCAGTAAAGTTGATTTATATTGCCTAAAAATTTCAGTAAATAACTGTTCCCTAGTATCCAATTGAGAATTAACTTCCGGATATTTGTATATAATTTTATCAGGATATATTTCTCCGATATAATCAGCCAATATATAGAATAATTTACTTCTACGATCCATTGGATGAGATTTGAAACTTACGATACCATCATCTATGAGATTCTTTAAATGTACTGATATTGTTGATTTTGATTTACCTATTTCATTAACAATATCTGCCTCACTAACTTGACCCTCCAACATATTTAATATTTGTATTTTAATAGGACTGTCTACTATTTTTATTCCCTTATTAGTAGAATAAATCTTTATTTTAGTGTTATTGAAATTGTTTATAGGCATCATAATTATTTGTATATTAAAAAAAGAATATAAATGTTTTTCTAAAAAAATAGAGAAAAATACTTTAAAATACTAAAAAGATGGAAAAATTATAAAATAAAATTTAAAAATAAGAGTTTTAATAAAAAAACATCATAAATAACTGCTTTATAATAATACTACATACTATAATAATTTAAAGTAATAAAGATATTTACAAAGAATTATTAGGAAGTATTTATATGGTCTTTATTTTATCAAGAGTATACCGAGCATTACCACAAAGCATTAAAAATCAGAGAATAGTAATAGAATTAGTTCAGAGAATTAACAACAACAACAAGTTCAAAGAATTAGAATCCCATTATAAAATGTTAGATCTCATTTTCAGTAGTTGTGATATTAAAGCAACAGGTGTTATGAGACAAGTTCAATTATTATCATTAGAGCTACTGAAATTATTTGATAAAATCTGCCAAAAGCATAATTTAACTTATTGGATAGATTATGGAACATTACTTGGAGCAGTACGTCATGGAGGTTTTGTGCCATGGGATGATGATATTGACATATCCATGCCAAGGGAAGATTATAAAAAATTTATCAGAGTATTTCCGGAGGAAATTGAAAAAATTAGCGAATTAAAAGACCATCTGATTATTTCCAAACTTACAAAGCCCCATGACAATTATCCTGAAGGATGTAATGAATTAGATTTAATAAACAATGGTACGTTCATTTTATTCTTCCAATGCGCATTTAAAAAACCTTTTGTACATTTTGATGTATTTCCTAAAGAATTTATAGAAGATGAAGGTTTAACAGATACAAGAAATGAAGACCAGACAAAATTACAGGTTGAACTTAGAGAAAAAATTATTGATGGAACATGGACTTTTGATGAAGGATTAGAAATTCAAAGATCCAAGATGAAATTTACAAATAAGAAAACATCACAAGTATCTGATGCCCTGGATGGTCTGGATAATAATATTCATAACAGAATTTATCCTACAGATTACATTTTCCCTCTCCAAAAGATTACATTTGAAGATTATGAATTTTATTGTCCTAACGACTGTGAAGAGTATCTTCCTTTAATTTACGGACCGGAGTATATGCATATTCCACATATTGCTTTAGATCATAACTCTACAGGATTCATAAAAAATCAGTACAATAATAATAAGAAGGATATGGATAAAGAGTTTGAAGAATACACACAGCTACTTAAAGAGATTAATGAAAATTTTCAATGAGTAAATTTAATATTTAATTTTTTTTCAATAAAGAAAAAATAGGATGATTAAATTCTTAAATGATTGTTTATTTATTCATAACTTAGATAGTTATCTAAAATATAGTAAGTATGTGTGGTGATGAATTTTCAGTTACTTTTTAGTAAATAAAGTAATATTTTTCAAAATCTTTTTTTTAAATGTTAATTTTAATGATCTTATTCACCATAAGATATAATTTGAAAAAATAAGCAAAAATAAAGTTTTTATAGTATAGATAAAACACGGAATAACCCACCTCAATTATTAATCATATTAATCATCAACTAAAACTTGACGATTTTTTTAATGAAAAAATATTAATGTTATTAAAAAAGATATTCCTGAAGATAACTCTGTAAATTTTTTGTTTGATGAATATAGAGGCAGTTATGGAATATTTGGATACTTATTTTGAGAATGAACTTCCAGTTACCTTTGCTGAAGATTAAATGAAATCTAAGTTATCTTATATTGGCTCTGTAGAAAACCTTGCTTTGAGGGAAATATGAGTAACCCAAATATAGTTTTTTTACAGAGGGAAATATTTTATTTCAATATTTTCCTTTCTTCATCATAATACAATTCTCACTCATATTGAGTAATTGTATTTTTCATTTGATTCCTGCCTAATTGCCGCTAATGCTAAGCATAGTAAGTGGTACAGGCGATCTCCGGGAAACCCTCGGTTCACATATA